>JBFJON010000315.1:0-3326 GCA_041617575.1 Nitrospirales bacterium
GTTTTTAATTGGCTGGCCACGATTGCCGTTCCTTGCTATTCTGCCCTTGGTCTGCTCGGCTTGAAACCACAGAACTGCTCATAGACCATTCTGTTTATTTGGGAAATTCTCATCAATATCCAATCTGGAGAGCCTGTGACAAATACCTGGGAACTTGAAGCCCAGCGCGTCAGCAAACGATTTCCTGGCGGCACCTATGCCCTTCAGGATATCGATTGGGGGGTGCATCAAGGCGAAACGATGGCCCTCATTGGTGAAAGTGGCTCCGGGAAAACCACCCTTCTGCGATTGTTGAATCGACTGGCTGAACCTTCTTTAGGCAAAGTCTTCATTCAAGGTCATCCGGCAACCAATCAAGATCCAATTGTCCTTCGACGCCGCCTGGGGTACGTCCCTCAAGACGGGGGACTCTTTCCGCATTGGACCATACGACACAACGTGTGTTTGGTGCCTCAATTATTAGAATGGCCTATTAACCAACAGCACGAACGCTTCAACGCCTTACTTCCCCTGGTCAATTTGGATCCGACACAGATCGCTGACCGGTATCCTATCGAATTATCTGGCGGACAACGCCAACGAGTGGCCGTCGCCAGAGCCTTAGCGGCTGATCCTCCTATTATCTTGTTCGATGAACCCTTTAGCGCCTTAGATCCCTTGACCCGCCATGAATTGCACGAACAATTTCTCGCCCTCAAATCCCAGCTCAATAAAACCATGGTCCTGGTTACCCACGATATGTCAGAAGCCTTTCAACTGGGCGATCGCATCACCGTTCTGAAAGATGGTCGCATTCATCAAATGGGTACCCCGCAGGAACTCATTGACACACCAGCTACACCTTATGTGACCTCGCTTGTTCAGCATCTATTCCCATTGCCTCATTAACATGCCAAATTCTCATTTTCACATGAAGGTACTCCTATCTAAAATACTATGCGGATACGTGCTGGGTACGATTCTATTCTGTGCCTGTATTGGTCCTTCTTCGGCTTCTGCTAATAACACAATAATTGTCGGCTCAAAAAATTTTCTGGAAAATCGACTCCTCGCCGAAATGTTCGCGCAACTGATCGAAGCTCAAACGGCATTAACGGTCGAACGACGTTTAGGGCTCGCCGGTACACAAATTTGTTTCCAAGCGTTAAGGACTGGAGGAATTGACCTCTATCCTGAATACACGGGAACCGGTCTAGTGACCATCCTGGGCGAGCCATCGATGCACGATCCAATCGACGTCTTAAACCGAGTACGCGGAGAATTTCGGAAACGTTGGAATATTTGGTGGCTTGCACCGCTTGGCTTTGACAATTCTTACGCGCTTGCCCTACGACGGGATCGTGCCCACGCACTAAAGCTCCACACCATTACTGATCTCGCTCGGGTTGCCCCACAATTGAAAGCAGGCTTGGGCTACGAGTTCATTCAACGATCCGATGGATTGCCAGGACTCAAAAAATATTACGGGCTGCAGTTTGGGGAAGCAGTGGGCATGCAACAATCGTTAAAATATGAAGCGACGGACAATGGTGATGTGGATGTACTGGATGTCTATACCACGGACGGCCGATTAGCCGTATACGACTTCGTGATCTTGGAAGACGACCGTCAATTTTTCCCTCCCTACGACGCCACCGCTCTTGTGCGAGGCGCAACATTGGAAAGGCATCCTGAACTCGGACAGGTACTTAGCTTACTGACCAACGCCCTCAGTCCTGAACGCATGCGTGAATTGAATCTTCGCATTCAAGAACAGGGCGAAGCGATACCCCAAGTCGCCTACGACGCATTACACACATTGCACTTAGTCAAGGAGGCCCACCAACCAATAACAGCAACAATGAAAGAATCGACGTCTTTTTTAGCCTATATGTGGGAGCAGCGAGCGACGTTGATGGTTCGGACCGGAGAACATTTGGGCCTGGCTGGCATGGGTTTACTGCTAGGCATCGTGTTAGCCATACCACTGGCCTTTATCCTTGAGCGCTGGCGAAAAGGCGCAGAAACCATTATCCGCATAGTCGGCATGTCGCAAACCATTCCCTCGATCGCATTGCTGGCGTTTATGATTCCGCTCTTCGGCGTGGGCGCACTCCCCGCGATCATGGCCCTGTGGATTTATTCTCTGTATCCCATTTTGCGCAATACCTTTTCAGGATTGCGCGATGCCGCGCCAAGCGTGGTCGAAACCGGTCGAGCACTCGGGATGACCGAATGGCAAATCTTACGATCTGTTCGCCTCCCACTTGCGGCTCCCACGATCATGGCCGGCATTCGAACATCCGCAATTTGGACCGTGGGGACGGCAACACTCGCGGCCTTCATTGGAGCCGGGGGCTTAGGGGTTCCAATTGTCTCGGGACTGCAATTAGCCGATGTGCATGTGATTCTCTCTGGTGCATTACCCGCCACCATCTTAGCTCTTGTTGTAGATGGATTATTAGGTTGGATCGAACGACTGATCCGACCACGAGGTTTAGAAACCTCACAATAAATCATCGATTGCACATTCCCCGTGACGTTTCGTTCATTCTGTCAAATCGATGGTAACACCACTGTTGGTTGCATCAATGGGTCATGCCCGATATAGTGTACTGAATTATTCGATACTTCATTCTCTTTCTTCCTTCCCATCCATTTGTTGTTTTTTCCCTTTTCACGTTGTTTGCCCTTATAATGAAAGTATCTGACACGTTCAATACGACACGGCGAAAAATGTATGAATCCAACGCCATATGGACGTTCGCGCACCAGGAAGGAATGCAAAAAGCTAAAAATGGAAGCATCAATCACCATTGACGTTCCCATCACCAGAGAAGATCCCGATACCCTCGGAAATATCGTGAAGACAGGACTCCTTGCGAATCCGAGGACGTTGCCTTCCAAATTGTTTTACGACGAACGCGGCTCTACTCTCTTCGAGCAAATTTGTGATTTGCCCGAGTATTACCAAACGCGAACCGAGCACCAATTGCTTGTCACCTGGGCGGACGAAATCGTCGCACTAAGCGGTGCTGAGGAATTGGTTGAATTAGGTTCAGGTGCCGCGACTAAAACCCGCGTATTGTTGAATGCCATGGCAAAGGCGGGCCAATTACGTTATTTCGTGCCATTTGATGTGGATGAAACGATTGTTCGCCGTGTCTCGGAAGAACTCGTGCAGGAATATCCCGGTCTTAAGATTCATGGTGTAGCTGGGGATTTTTTAGTCCATCTCGAACATATTCCTGAAGGCGGAAAACGTTTGGTGGTTATTCTTGGTGGGACTATCGGCAATCTTCCAACATTAGCTGCCAAAGATTTTTTGACAGCTGTGAATACCGAAA
>JBFJON010000316.1:0-3323 GCA_041617575.1 Nitrospirales bacterium
AACAGTGTCTTCTCGGGTTACGGTTGACATAAGATTCTACCTCAAAAGGGGTACTCAGAAAAAGGTTACTCAACTGCCTTTATGTACCAGACAAGATCTCGTTCGTGATCCGCTAATTAGTACCTCGAAGAGCTTTTGCAACAGCCCCCGGAGAACTCGCTGAATAATTGTTGGAGACGAGAAGTATTGGAAGGGCTATGGATACACCAGAAGAAGACCGCCTTTATATCCTTTATGACAGTCGTGCGGCGTGTCCCGGTTCTGACACTTCGGAAGCTTCTATTCTTGTCGTCTGCGAAGATGATGAAGATGCTTGCAGCTTCAAAGGCGATTTTGGTGGTATGGCTTGTTATAGCTATCGCAAGGAAGGCGATAACAAGTTGGTTGATGAACGATTTGAGTGGAATTGGTTTCCAGGAATGCCGGAATGAGCAAAGAGGGAATACAAATCTTCGCTGATGTCTTGTCCCACCTTCAGGAGAAACGTGGAGAGTTGCTTCGATTGGGCGGTCAGCCGGGCAAAATCAACAACCAAGACATCAGGCTTGCTCAATTATTGGACAAGGCCAAGGATGCAGTTAAGAAAGAATTTGCGGAAATCACATTAGAATGAACAGAGAAACCATCAAAATCGACATGAATCAACTGGGCACATTAATACACTCCATGCCCAACAACAACGGATTCAGATTGACCAATCAATACAACGAAGACGGCTCTGTGGACGAAAGTTCGTACGAAATCGAACGACTGACCATAGAACACATCAAAGAGCACAACCGACGCAAGGACAAATTCAATGTTGTGTGCTTGATGTTGCGAGAGATGGCACAACGATTTTGCCACAAACTCGAATGGGATCACTATCCACCTGGAACCGAACGCAACAAACTTTTCGGTTGCATTTACTATCGATGGAATGATTTGATTTGGTGTGTTGTCAGCGTTCCAATTGCTGAAAAAGAATTGGCCTTGGGATCGGCTGCGGAAGTTGGTGGCCGTTTGGCTGACGGTGTGCCGACGATGGTTGGCAGCGAAGATCCAAAAGCGACTATGCTCGGCATTCCTGTTGACCATTTTCCGCTGAACAACGAGAATACCTGGAATTTGGAGGGACGATAATGCCCGAACACGAAATGGAAGTTCCCGCGTGGATTTTTGCAAGTTGGCCCGCAGCCTTCATGACCGTTGGAGTTACCTTGACCATTGCTATTGGAGTTTGGGGAATCGCCTTTAGTGTTAGTGAAGAATCCAGAGCCAGAGAAGCAGGTGATGCTTATCAGGCGTATGTTGAACATTGCGAGAAACATGGACTAACGCCTGAGCCGCCGACTGGTGATTTATTTAAAGAATAAATAAGTGATCATTTATGAAATCCACCATGTAGGTGGCCCAAAGGATGGTCAGATGACTTGGGCAATGAGGCCCTATTACCAGATACGGTATGATGACGGTATTCTTTACGAGGCCGAAAACACCGAAGATTACGTAGAATGGAAAGACGATGACACCCGCAGAATTGAACTCCACTACAGACCTCGGCCCGATTTCGATGTTGATAGCGGATCTGGGCTTTGATTGTTACGTCGAGACGTGGTCTGTCGACACGCGCCTGACAAGTTGCCCAGTGGTCCGGGTGATCATCGACCCGGAGCGATCGGTTTTGGTACTCTGGTCAGACGCGAATACACTCCGAATTGTCAGGACCAGTTTTGAGAAAACGGGACCCTTGTCTGGAGAGACGAAACAAGTCGGGCAAGATCAGTTCGTCGATTTGCATGACCCGAATAGTCCCCAACAGTTGTCCAGGCTGCTGATTTAGCACCGAGGTGAGCCCGTGCAACAGGGGCTCCGGAGGAATGCTATGAGAATCTTTTTGGATGTTAGCGGTGGTTTTACCTACAATTTTCATGAAGCCGTACAAGTTTTTCTGAACCATTTGAACTCGTTCATCGAGGGCACGGTTTGGTCCTACGACATGAAAATCCATACAAAGCGGCCACTGACGGATTATGCGGAACCAGACTCGCAGAAAATGTCTACTGGTCTGGCTGACGCTTTGCGAACGGGACTTGGCGGCACAGATCCCGATTGTCTTGGTGATCTGCTCGCCGGGCCGGAACTCAAGATTCATATCACAGATGGTGAATTTCTGCCAATCAAGTCGCCTCAACAAAACGTGATCACGATATATTGGGATCATTTGGTGGAACTTCACGAAATCGCGGATACCAAAGGCCGGACCCATCCCCTGAAACATTTGGCACTTTCATTAATCATGCTTGAGAACAATCTAGGATACGATGCCAACATTCCAGTTTGAAGCAATGGACCCCCAGGGTCAAGAAATTCGCGACACAATCAAAGCTTCGACGCAAGATGAAGCCCAGGCCACAATCCGTGCAATGGGCTATTTCGTCACTAAAATCGGCACCAAGGAAGAGGCGGCGCAACGTGTTGCGGACGAAGCCTTTGCAACTGGCTGCAGCTACGTGGCAGTGGCCGTCATTGCTTCGGTGTTGTGTGGATTTGTCGGCCTGGGGGTTGGCTGGGCAATGGGCAGCTTTGTCCAAGGATTGGGATTCGGTATTATCGGCATGCTGGTTGGTGCTGGAATTTCAATATTTGCAGGAATCTTTCTGAAAAGGGGCAAGAGCGGATCACGAAAGTGAACACGGACCATTGGAGAATTACGTTTCGTTTTCACTTTTTGGAGGTAGGCAAATGTCTACAACAGCGAAGGCCCGCGAACCGGGCACCAAGAAATCTGGTAATGGCAAAGCCAGTCAATCCAACGGATCGTCCGTTGCAACCGTCAAAATCCAACAACTCAATGTTGGTAAGTTGAAATTGCGACTGCAGGGTACGACACCCCTGATGGTTCACAATTTCAGTCACAAAGCGCGGCAAGAGATGCTGGCGGCTCAGACCGGAAAGAACAAGAAAACGGCCAAAGAGCCGCGTTCGCCGGTCGAGGAATTTTTGGGAGCGTTTTACGTCGTCGAGGGCCTGAAAGACCTTGTCCATCCAACGGACAACCCCGATGGTCTGCCTCAGCCCACCATTGATGACCAGACCAAGCAGAAAACTTTCGACCCCGAAGAGGTTGCAAAATTCTGCAAGATAGGCAAATTTGGTGTTCCGATCACCGGATTCAAGAATGCCTTGATTTCTGCGTGTCGCAACACCGACTTCTCAATGGCCGGGATGAAGCAAACAATCTTCGTCACTGGCGAGAACAATCGCGATTTTGCGATCATCGAGGAAGGCACCCCGGTGATGGATAGCCGAATCTGTCGGTTGGCAGGCGCGGCCCGAACTCC
>JBFJON010000317.1:0-3319 GCA_041617575.1 Nitrospirales bacterium
ATTCCCTTTCCGGTTTTAATATCTTGTTTCTGGCCGGATCCGCCACATTCTGAGCAGCTAGTCGGTGTCGTTCCAGGTTTGGCGCCAGAGGCCTGACAGGTTTCACACTTTTCTGATCGGGTGATCTGAATTTCCCGTTCGCCTCCTCTAGCGGCTTCTTCCAGTGTGAGGTCCAAGTCGTATCGCAAATCCCGACCACGATTCAGGTGAGGACCTGTTTGTGTTCGTTGTCCAAAGAAGTCTCCGAAGATATTGGAAAGATCATGAAAGCGACCACCGAAAAAATCTCCAAATTGAAAATCCCGCATAAGATCTTCCGTGGACCAGCGCTCGCTGACTCCAATATGGCCGGTGGTGTCATATTCCCGGCGTTTCACATCGTCCGACAACACGGCATAGGCTTCAGCAATTTCCCTGAATTTTTCTTCCGCATCGGGCGCGTGATTTCGGTCTGGATGATATTTCAGTGCGAGGTGACGGTAGGCTTGCTTAATCTGGTCACGGGTGGCGGAACGGTCTACTCCTAGGGTTTCGTAGTAATCACGTTTGGGCTGACTGGGTGGCATAAGGATCTCAGTGAATGAAAAGTGAATGTCAGGACGGCGAAAGGGTTTTCGGGAATAAGAACAAATGATGGAATAGAGTCGTGTAACCCCTCACTCAATGGTTGAAGAGATTTCGGCAGACGGGCCTCTCCCAAAAACTCCTGTTCATCCTTTTGAAGACAGACGGAGCCTGTCAGCGGCTTGTGTCAACTTTTTGAACTGGTTCTGGCAATAAAGCTGGAGAGCAATTGTTCGAGTTCTTTGCTCCCGCATGAAGGACACGTTGCGGCCTTGTTTGCATGTTCCTTCAATGTTAAAGCCAACAGACATTCTTTGCCGCACTTCAGGCATTTGTAATCATACAGAGGCATGAGGCGTTCCGCCTTTATTTACCGGTAAGATCTTTTATTTTGTCAGGCATGGGTAAAAGATAAAGCCCATTATATGTATTGCCTATT
Source organism: Nitrospirales bacterium (assembly GCA_041617575.1). Classification (GTDB taxonomy): domain Bacteria; phylum Nitrospirota; class Nitrospiria; order Nitrospirales; family UBA8639; genus Nitrospira_E. The sequence goes on from JBFJON010000317.1 coordinate 1,004, forward strand.
TCAATGCTTGGCATCCTTAGAGGATTTCGACGCGCGGCGTATTTCCCAGTCTTCGGCAATCTTGGCTATTTCGGTGAATCGTTTCGCCACCCGACCAAAAATCGTTTCTGGGGGATACTGCCCATCCGGGGTCATTTCTCCAGCCGGAACCCCAGTTAATAATTCGAGGGCTTCTTCAATGTTGGTCACTCCAAAAATTGAGAATTTCCCCGACTCTGCGGCTTCAACCACTGTAGGATTGAGGGTCAGGTGCCGAATGTTTTTGGCCGGAATGAGTACACCCTGTTTTCCAAAAAGTCCGCGCTTCTGACAGGATTCAAAAAACCCCTCGATTTTCTCGTTGACCCCGCCAATGGGTTGAATTTCCCCCAACTGATTAATGGATCCCGTGACCGCCAGTGATTGGTGTACGGGGATATTTGCGAGACTCGACACAATCGCGACGAGTTCAGCCACGGCAGCGCTATCTCCTTCTACCTCAGAATAGGTTTGCTCGAAAGTGAGAGTGGCGCTGAGGGCAAAGGGTTGGAATTCAGCAAATTTTCCGCCAAGATATCCTGCTAAGGTCATGACCCCTTTGCTGTGAATGCCTCCTGCTAACTCGGCTTCGCGTTGGATATCAATGACACCTTCATTACCCACAAACGTCCGGGCTGTAATACGACAGGGCCGTCCAAATGTATAGTCTCCCAATTGATGAACGGAGAGGCCGTTGACTTGTCCGACCGTCTCACCGTCCAGGTCAACCATGAGAGTCCCTTCCTGTATCTCATCCTGGATTTTTTCTTCCAAGAGATTGGTGCGGTGGCGTTTCTTGTCTATCGCTGTTTCTACGTGTGATTTTGAGACCAACGATCGGCCGTCCTGCTTGGCCCAATAGGCCGATTCCCTAACCACATCGCTGATCCAACTCATGCGCAAAGACAAGCGGTCCCGACGTTCGGCAAGCCGAAGGCTGTACCGGATGATTTCGCCAACGGCATCGACTCCGAATGGCGGAAGGTTCTCCTCACGACAGAGTTGTGCGATGAACCGTGCATACAGCTGCTCTTGGGAATTTTCACGAGGAATATCGCTATCAAAGTCGGCTTTCACTTTGAAGAGTTTAGGAAAGTCTTGTTCATATCCTTGCAGGAGAGAAAAAACGTATGGGGGGCCGAATAAAATGATTTTGATATCAACAGGAATCGGTTGCGGCTTGAGGCCAGTCGTTGAAAACCCAAAGTACTCACCGGGATCTTCAATATTGATCGAACGTGTTTTGATGACCCGCTTCAGGGCGTCCCACGCATAGGGTTGACGAAGCAGGTCGAGCACATTCACGAGCAAGAACCCTCCGCTGGCTCGCAGGCATGAGCCAACTTTAATTTCCGTAAAGTCCGTATAGACCACTCCCATGTGAGACTTTCTTTCGATTTTCCCAATCAAATTGCCATATGTAGGGTGCGGCTCATCAATAATTGGCGCGCCAGTTTCATTGGCATGCTCGATGAGGAGGTTGACTTCGTAGCGGGTCAAGTTTGGCTTATGATCTCGAGCGTCCCATCCCAGAATGGCTAATTGCGGGCCTTCACGTGGCAAAAAATCTTTGTAGCTGCTCACAATGTCTTCTTCAACTTTTTCAAGATATTCCAAAACCTCTGGGAGATGTTGATGGTGGTCTCGAAGAACCGCAAACCGATTCTGCATGACGGACCGGACGACTAGACGATCCATTTCCAGGAGTTCATGTTCTGCCTCATGGTCCAAGGCATGGACTTGAGCCTGAAATTCACGGATTTTTCCCTCCAGCATTTTCCCATTTTCGGATATGGTCTCTTTTTCGCTGTCGGTCAGGGCCTCGCGGTCTTTTTGCCGCAACGGTTTTCCGTCACGAATCGGTATCATACTAAAGCCCACCGGATCTTCTTTAAATCCGAAGCCGTGCCTCTGGGCTTCTTCACTGACAACTTTGAAAAGTTTTTCTCTTTTTTCGTCTCGATCTTCAATGATTTTGGCTCTGGCATCCAGATATTTATGGCTTTCAAAGGCAAGAGGCAGGTCTCGCCGAAGGCTTTGGATGACATGGTTCATGGCTTCTTTGAACTCCCGCCCTTTACCAGAATCGAATGACAGACAGACTGGTGATGACGGTGCGAGGAAATTGTGGACATAGCACCAGTCACGTGGAGCGGGCATCGTTAACGCCACCCGTTGTACTCGTTTGTGGATGATGCCCCATTTGCCCGTACCAATAGGTCCCGACGCATAAATATTAAATCCGTGGCTTTTCATGTTGAGTCCAAAGTCCAACGCTTCAAGGGCTCGGGCTTGACC
>JBFJON010000318.1:0-3319 GCA_041617575.1 Nitrospirales bacterium
ATATCTGTGGAGGCCATTCAAACGACAATTCCTGTAATAGCGCCCATGTTGAATGATAAAAGCCGTAGAGAATGAGCGGAAACGGTAGATTTTCAGTTAGTGGAGGAGTGGGAGGCAATAATGTCGGGGTGGTTGATTCACTTAGTGTTCCCAGATGAGCTTTCGGTTGTATAGGGCATTGAATGTCGAAAATGCTGATGTGAAAGCCATAGTGAAGCAGCCGGTAGGCGGTGACTAACCCGGTGAGGTTGTCCCCAAGTATCAGGATGTCGCGTGTCACACGGATGGCACGAAATGTCGTGTGAAGAAGGACCGGAACCAAATACCTGAAGCAATGCTCAGGCGTTGGAATGACGAGACGCGGGTTCGGGGACCAAAGACCGGATAATTCTGTGCCTCAATTTTCTGGAGAATGGTGCTGTAGACGCCCCGCATAATTTCCGCGACTATTAGGGCTTTTTGATCCGACGAGGGAAGCATAGAAAGAATGTCATGGGCTTGCTGATAGTAAGACCGTGCTCGGGCGCATTCGAATTTCATAAACTCGACAAGGGCCGGAGAGGATTGCTTGTCAAGCAGAGATTCCACGGAATACCCAAATCGTTGAAAATCTTCTTGTGGAAGATACACACGATTTTCTTGGGCATCACTATAAAGATCCCGAAGTATGTTGGTTAACTGAAAAGCTACCCCCAAATTCACGGCGTAGTCTTCTGCTTTGGGTGACTGGGTTTTGAAAATTCTTAGACAAATTAATCCGACCACCGAGGCCACCCGATAGCAGTAGGGATAGAGGTCTGAGAAGGTCGCGTACCGATTGATCGTTAAGTCCATTTCGATGCCGGAGATTAATTCTTGAATCAACTGTTCGGGAATGTCGAACTCTTGCAGGTGCGCGGCCAAGCTGATCGTCACCGGGAGCGTGGGATGGCCTTGGTAAGCAGCAGACACTTCTTTCCTCCATTTGGCCAAGGCTTCCATTGGGTTGCTGCCTGGTAGAGGATCGTCGACCGCACTATCTACCATTCGACACAACGCATAAATCGTGTACATGGCTTCTCGCCGGGGTCGAGGAAGAAAGAGGAAGGAATAATAAAAATTGCTTCCGCTTTGTTTCGTATAAGTGGTGCAGAATTCTTGAGCTTCAGTCGGGGACATGAATTGCATTCATATTTGGCATGACACAGAAAGTGCTTCTACCGGTGTAATGACGTTTTGAGAGTCAGAACTTCACCCTAGCAAGGATGGTCCGACTGGTTCAATTAGGAAAAGTTAAATCTGGTGGTTTCGGAGGAATGAATCAGGAGGAACGTCTGATTGGGAGGATCAAAAAAATGCTTGAAATCATGCAATAATTTGGTGGCCTTGTTTTTGGTGCTCGAGGCCTCATTCTGTTTTTAGGAAGGCTTCTTGATTTTTTTACCGGAAATCCATCCTGTTTTTCCTGATTCTGTTTTGACCAGATAGATCCATCCCGTTATTTCATAACTTCCATCGAGAATGGTCAAGTGCTCACTGGCCTTTACGATAGGTCCAGGATGAGAATTCGTAGGGTCTCCCATGAGCATGGTTACTCCTGTCTTATCAGCGAGCACCACCGTTTGATTTTCTTGGAACAGAGGGGCTGACCTTTCGGAATAAGCGTCTCCTTGTGATGTCGGGTTGGTGCCTTCTACTGAATCCATGGAAGTGGGTTTTTGCATTTTTGGTGACGGGTCATTCAGCATCCAATAGGCGACACCACCGACTAGGACCAAGAGCAGAATCCATAAAAGAGGACGTCGGGAAGGTGGCTTAGATTGGTGGAGTTCATCTTCTTCAAACCCTTCGTCAAAATCCAAATCCCTATCAGATTCTTCCGCGAAAAACACATTCCAACGTAATGGGCGTTTCATTGGAAGCATTGCGTTAAATGTGGCTGTCATAAGTCCAATCTCCTTTTCAAGGGAAGACGGAACGTGCAGGATCTAACATGCACCTGTCTGCCTGTTGGAAATGTCTTAAGGAATTTTTGGCGTAGGAAACTCACCCAATAGTTAACTCTCTTACCACCCCTACCTAGTCATGTCAAATCTGAATGCCTCTAGCTTGCCTGTTTGGTTGTCAGGTATTAAGACCGTTTCACCGTACTTGCAATGGCGTGAGAGGTGAGGGAGAATTGGGTACTGTTAGTCTTTTTAAGAGGGTTGGTATGAAATCCTATCGAGAAGAGCTCTGGTTTAATACTAAGACACGGCGGGAATATGTCAATATCACGCCACAAGTTGAACGTGTAATTCAGCAAAGCGGTATTCAAGAAGGATTGGTGCTGATCAATGCTATGCATATAACTGCCAGTGTCTATATCAATGATGATGAAGCCGGCTTGCTTCAGGACTATGAACGATTTCTTGAGCAATTGGCTCCTCATTCTGCGGACTACCAACATAATCTTACAGGCGAAGATAATGGCGATGCTCATATCAAGCGGCAACTTATGGGCCGTGAAGTCGTGGTAGCCATTACCAATGGGGCGTTGGATTTTGGCCCATGGGAACAAATCTTCTATGCGGAATTTGACGGTCGACGCCGAAAGCGGGTGTTGGTTAAAGTCATAGGGGAATAAGAAGTTGGCAAATAGGTTCTGGTAATGGGAAAATGCTATTGAACGGTCGGATGCAGGAGTCTTTCAATCATCTTAATCATCCTTAAAGGTATATAATCGTCATGGCTAGTTGGTACCGACCTGACCCTCTCACGCGCGACCTGATTCATTTAATCAATGCGCGTCGCCATGAACACGGTGACCCCAGTTTGGCCATTGAGGTCTTACAAGCCTTGTTGGATCAAGATCGTGAGCATGAAGTGCTGACTGTGTTGGCCGCCTTAGATGAGAATATGGCGGAATGGTTGTTTGATTTACTTGCGGAAGCGGCGAGCTGTTGTGTGATGGACACCGAACCCGAAGATACCGAAACTTATGCCGTGCTCGCCTCATTTGAATTGCCCCTGCAGGCCAATTTAGTCTTTCCCTTGAAATTGAAAATTGATCCGGTGGAAACTTCGGATTTACTGCGAAGGCACCTTCATCTGTCTCCGGGCGCAGCGATCACGGTTGAGCCGAGGTTGTTGACCGATACCACACTAGATTTTCTGAATTTGGAGAAAGTGCATGACCATATTTCAAGCTTGGCTGAAGGGCAGCGTCGGCAAATGATCGCTGCCCGACTGCATCCTCCCGTGGAGGCCACAGCCTTTTTGTTTTTTGAAATTCTTGGAGTTACGGATACAACGATGCCTGAAACGCTCTCAGAAACTGACTGCCAGGCGATTATGGAGG
>JBFJON010000319.1:0-3318 GCA_041617575.1 Nitrospirales bacterium
AATCCGATCGGGCGTAAGAGCAATGTGGCAGGCAGTTCTTTCATGCAGAGGAGGAACATGAGCAGCCAAGCAGCCGAAAATCCTTTGCGGACTAGGGGAAAGGTGATCTGCATAAAAGTCCGAATCCCTTTGGCTCCGAGATTGCGCGCCGCTTCTTCTAAATTGGGATTGATCTGTTGAAGAGCCGATTCCATGGCTTGCAGGCCTGCCGGTAAATAATGAATCAGATAAGCCAATATTAAAACAAAAATGGTGCCATAAAAAATAGGAATCATATCCGTAAACAACATCAGGAGCGCTAAGGCGGCGACGGGTCCTGGGAGCGCATAGCCGATATAGGCACCTTGCAAACAGGCCACATGCAGTTTGGAGGGAAAGCGGGAAGCTAAGTAGGCCAGAGGTGTGCCCAGGACCAGGGCGGCTGTTGCGGCGGTGGCGGAAAGCATTATGCTATTTCCAATATAGGTCCCAAATGACGTACCGACTTCACCATTGGTACAGGCGGTCAGCGTCCATTGAATAAGCAGAAACACTGGCAGCCCAAAGGCCATAATAAAAATCAACAAAAATGACAGGTTAATGGCCAGGCCTCGAGTCATCGAAGAGGGTTTCGGCGTGGCGGTCCGGACTCGGCCGGAAGTCTGGTAAAACCGGCTTTGTTTACGGAACCATCGTTCGGCAAACAAAAACACCAAGGCAAAGCTTACCAATAGCAGGCTGAGCAGCGCGGCCGATTGATAATCAAAACGACCGGTGATTTGTTGATAAATGGCGTAGGTAAAGGTTTGAAAGCGCAAAAGCGAAACCGCCCCAAAATCCGACACCACGTAAAGCACCACGAGAAACATGCTGGCCACCAGGGCAGGCCGGATGAGGGGAAGTGAGACGCGAAAAAACGTTTCCCAGCGTGTGGCACCGGTGGCTTGCGCGGCTTCTTCAATTGAAAGATTAAAATTTTGAAATGCTGCACGGGCTAGCAAATAGACATAGGGAAAGGTATTCAAGGTCATGACCACCAGGGCTCCCATAAAACTATAGGGAGAGGGGATGTGGGCATCTGAGTTGGTTAACCATTGCCAGGTTTGTTCAACAGGACCGGCAGTGTCTAACAAATAGGTATACACATATGCCAAAACAAAAGAGGGGATGGCCAAGGGTAACACAAATCCCCAGTCCCAAAATGCTCGTCCCCAAAACTGATAGCGGGTGATTATCCACGCGGTAGAGACCCCAAGGGTCAGGGTGGTTAAGGAAACCCCCATGGCCAAGCCAATGGTATTCAGCAATAATTCAGGAAGGCGGGTGTTCCACAGATTGCCGGCTTGCGAAAGGTCGCCGGTAAAAGCCGAATAGATGACATACAAAAGAGGAAACGTCAGGAGCACAGCGATGCTTATACCCACAAGGGAAAGCGTAGTCAGCTGGGTATGGCGAACCATTCAAGAGCGCCTCAATGCTTAGCGAAGACCCAGGCGCTGAATCTCTTGAATGATAGGATCTCGCAGTTCGGCCAACCGCGTGAGAGGAATAGTTGAAGCCCGAAATGAGGAGGAGGGGGGAAGTTCTGGATCAGCTTTGACCGAAGGATTCACCGGATATTCTTTATTGATATGGGCAAACATTTCTTGTCCAGTTGGAGACATTAAAAAGGTAATCAATTGGTTGGCCGCAGACACATGTTTCGCATGGGCTGTCAGGCCGATGCCTGCCACGTTCATAATGGTGCCCATGCCTTCCTCATCTTGGTCGGTGATCAAGGGGGCGATCGGGGCCTTGGGGTCTTTGGCCAAATGCCGGAAAATGTAATAGTGATTCACAATTCCTACGGCGACTTTGCCTTTGGCGACGGCATCCACGATCTGTCGGTTTTTTCCGTAGACCTCATTGCCCGCATTGTCGCGAATGCCTTGCAAAAATGCATTGGCTATCTTTTCCCCTTTGGCGGCTAGTACCATCGACGCCCCGGCTTGAAGATATTCACTATTGGCGCCGGGAATCGCTAATTTCCCCTTCCACGATGGTGTGGCCAGATCCAAGAGCGAGTGAATACTCGAAGGGTCAACCATATTGGTGTTGTAAACAATCATCCATATACGGCCTGAAAGGCCGATCCAACTGTTATCAGGAGCCCGAAAGGGCTCAGGAATAGTAGTGGCCACTTCGGAAATGGTAATCGGTTGAAGCAAGTTCAGGCTTCGCGCCAACTCAAGCGCACCGGCTTCATTGGTGATAAACACATCGGCAGGAGTTCGAGCCTTTTCGGCACGTAACCGGTTCACTAATTCCGTGCTACCCGCGGTGAGGAGTTGCACGGTCGTGCCGGTACTTTGTTCGAAATGATCCAAAACGGGTTTAATTAATCGTTCGGCCCTCCCTGAATACACCACCACCGATTCTCCAGCATATAATTCTGGTACTCCAAAGGCTCCCGTAGCCAACAAGGCAAAAGCAAAAGGTATTGAAAGGAAAGGAAGAATCTTAAATTTTTTAACGATTTGAATAATCATTTTCATAATTTGAACTATACTATGGATCTTCTTGATGGAGCAAGATTAAGAGATATACAAGAGCGAAGAGTGGTTTAGAAGAAACCTTAGGCTGGTTTGCAGGTGGCGCAAAGGCCATAGAGTTCTAATTTGTGAGTTTGAATGGTAAACCCATTTATTCTGGCCACGGCTTCTTGCAGGTCTTCGATTTGGCAATTCTTGAATTCCACAATTTTCCCGCACTCCGTACAAATCAGATGGTCATGATGGCCTTTGTGGGCCACATTGTCGAACTGGGTTTGGGTTCCGAAATGACGTTCTTGCGCCAAGTCGGTTTCGCAAAAGAGTTTGAGGGTCCGATAGATCGTGGCGAGACCGATGTGCGGGTCTTTTTTGGCCAAGATGTGATATAACTGCTCGGCAGTGACATGGTCCATTTTTAGGAACGTGGTCAGAATGAGTTCTCGCTGACGGGTCAGCTTGAGGCTATGTTTGGCGAGATGATGTTTGAGAAGGTCGAGTTCTTTGATGGGTTTGGGCATGGCCAGGTGTTCCCTGAAATTGAGAGGGGTATTAAACCCCAAGAAGCCAATTTGGTCAAGAAATTTTTTTGATATGACGAGGTCGGAAAAAGGTATGGAGTTTGTATGCGAAAACCCGTAGAAGTGACCAGTGATCGAGCTTTGTTGATTTATACTTTGCATTTGACCGAATCCATGGGCTTGATGAGTGACGTGAAACTCCAGCAGTTGTTGTTTTTGGCGGAGTTGCAAATGTTGGGCAAAGGATTCAAAGGGTTGCATTGGGAATTTGTTCGCTTTCCCTACGGTGC
>JBFJON010000320.1:0-3311 GCA_041617575.1 Nitrospirales bacterium
ATCATCAAACCGAAAGTCTCTGGTCACAAATTGCCATGCAAGCAGTCACTGGAAAATCTTTAGGCCAACACTTAGAGCCCATTTTCTTGGAACATTCGACGTGGAGTGCCTGGCGAAAGCGCCATCCCGATACTTTGGTCCTATCTCGTGAAACGGGGTTTACGCGCGACTATGGTCGTGATCCCTATGAGGCCTATGCACTCACGGATCAATTGATGTTTCCCCCCGCCCGCCAAGATGAACGACTCCCTCCCAAAGCCTGGGTCTTAGGAGTCGGGATTAATCGAAAATTTAAGGCCTATCCTTTTTCTGCCCTTGAAGAAATAGGCCGGCCCCTTTCGGATTCTTTGCAAGGACAAGACTATGTGGTCTGCTGGGATGAACAAGCCAGAAGTGCCAAAGTTGTTGATCAACGAGGTAAACCATTCCCGTCCCTAACGGCCTACTGGTTTGCCTGGTACGCCTTTCATCCAGATACCGAGGTCTTCCTCATTGATTCAAATCAAGCAAGGCCAGGGAAGAAATCCCTCCATCCAGTTTGCTAGGAACGCCAATATTTTGATGGGATATTTTTAATATAGACGAACCATTATCCTGCTTAAGGTAGGAACCCGAAGGTTACACCTCATGACTCAACCGCTCAAAAAACATCCAATCGAACATTTGCATGATTCTAAACATTGGTATCCCAAACAAATCAAAGTGTTTGCGGAACTACCCGAGGAAGATAAAAAGGAATTGCGGGAGATTTCCCACATAACATCCTATCGCAAACACGAACCGATTTGTTTCCCCGGAGAGCCGGCGGATACGGTGTAAAGGAAAAAATATGCCCAGAATTCCTTATGCAGAAAAAGGCACGGAAGCGGAAGGCGCCACCGCCGTTTATGCAAAGTTAGAAACCGAATTCGGCTTTGTGCCGAATTTACTGAAGGTGCTGGGACATTCCGGGCCCGCCACGCAATCAATGGGCGCGGTATTGGACAACTTGTTCCATCATTTGTCTATCGCCCCACGCATTCGTGAAATGGCATATCTCACAGTAGCACGGCACAACCAATGCACTTATTGCGTTGGCCATCATACCTTCTTTGCCAAGCAAGCCGGGATGACCGATGAAGAAATTGCGTTGTTAGGAGAGTCGGGGGTAACGAGCACCCACTTTTCAGAAGGCGAACAAGCGGTCATCCGCTTTGCCTTGGAGACTACCAAAAATGTATCGGCTTCAGATGAGGCTCTAGCAGGACTGCGAAAAGCCTTTCCCTTAAGCCAGTTGGTGGAGATTGCGTTTGTGGTGGCCACGGCGAACTTCATCCAACGAATCGGCAAAAACTTCGGCGTCGAATTGGATCACCCGCCAACCTAACACACGAACCCCGCCAAGACTTCTGCGATATTCAATCCTGGCAAAGGGGGTAGCGTATTGTTTCAACTATCAAACAGCTTTTCAGGCTTCTACTATTTTCCTTCACAATTTCTACCGGGGTGAATCTCGCCTTTAATTTCTACTTTGGTTAGTTACCAAAGCCTTTCAAGTTTTTCTGCTACGTTCCGATAGGTTCTACCTTAGACACCAAGAACGTTCTCCCCAGTTCAGAGAACAGAAACTCTTTCTCGAAAAGGCTAACCCGTTGAAAGACGGGAGCGCAAAACCACGGATCAGGCATAAACAGCTCCTGACAGCCGGGTTGCCGAAGGAAAGATGACGATCCTCAGTGGAAGGTGACTTTTACCTATAAAAAGGCTCCGACCAAACCCTGAGGACTCTCCTCGCACCCCTTCTGTGCTGGTTCACTACTTGGCGACCGCGCGCTGGTTCTCGCCGTTGAGAACCCAACTCCAGGTGAAAGAACAATGGTTTGCGTTGAAGCTAACAAAGAATTTCCCATTATTCACCATTCATCGCCCATCGCGGAAAAAAGGAGAAAAAGCATGAAAGAACAAGTTCCTCAAGTCACAACCTCGCTAGAATGTCCAGCGTTAAAAAAGAACTGTGAGGTGAACTTTGAAATTAATGTGTTTCGTGGCGCCAACCGTGGGGGGCTAGAGGTGACAGGCTGCTCGGAATTCTTGCACAAGAACAATGCCGTGACATGCGGACAGGACTGTATTCACACCCAGGAGGCAAAGCAGCTTCACGAGCAGGAAATACGCAAACATCAGGATGAACTGGGCAAAATCGGCCCAAACGTTATTGGGTAGGACGATTCTAAGAGAACAATCATTCATATCACGGATATATTTTTTCCAAAGGAGGAGCTATGACTATGATGAACTGTCGTTTCTTTAAAGCCTACGTAGTGGCTACGGCCATGATTTTCTTAACAAGTCTTGTGCCGCTCTCGATGGCCCTGGCATCGCCGTCCACATCCAAGGACGTGGATGTGGAGATCACCGTCCGGGTGAATCAAAAAGGATTTCTAGATCAAAAGGGAAAGGTGTTTAGCCCCAAAAATATGCTTACACTACCTCACGGCAAAGTTGTACGCATTACCTTTGTGTTTGACGAGAAGATGAGTAGCTTGGCCTATGGCGATACGCACCAGGTGGCGATCACAGGCGATGGGTTAACAAAGGAATCTGGAAAAATTTGGATGTTTAATCAAAAAACAAGCATTGCCTTTCAGGTTGGCAAAGAAGGGGCTCAATACCGAGCCTATTGCATTCTCGACTGTATCGGAATGGAACATTTAAACAATTTAGTCATTCAAGTGGTATAATGAGTCTTGCATACTATTGGTTTATTGAGGGCTGCGGCATAATAACCGCGGCCCTTTTCCTGTAACCTCCAGCGAGAAAGAGGGCTGATGTCTCCACCACAAAAACCACCGTCCTTTGGGCCCTCAAAGCCATATACTTCTTCTATGGAGGCGCTACCAAGCACAGAAGACATTCACGCAAACCGTGGGGCAAGCGTTCAATTGCCGGACAGTCCCATGTTTCAAGAGGCCCCTAACGGGCAGACAAGACCTCCTACGCTATTTGTGATCTTTGGCGCGCAAGGAGATTTGACGAAACGCAAACTGATTCCCGCCCTCTATAACTTGGCTGCAAGCCATCACCTTCCTCAAGAATTTGCTGTTCTCGGAGTGGACGGCGTCTCCATGACCACCGAGGATTTTCGTCTCAAAATTAGTCAAGATACCCAGGAACTCTCCACGCGTCCGATTGACTCAACCATCAAAAAATGGCTTCTTGACCGCTTGTATTATCTCTCCGGAGATTTCCGGGATCCGCACACATACGAAGAACTTCAGACTACACTCTCACAATTAAACGCCCAATACGGGACCCGAGGTAATTATCTCTAC
>JBFJON010000321.1:0-3282 GCA_041617575.1 Nitrospirales bacterium
TCCCACGACACACTCCACGCACTGTCCTTTTAAAGGGGATGCGTCGTATTTTACTGTCAGCGTAGATGGTAAAACGGCGGAGAATGCTGTCTGGACGTATGAAGCTCCTTTACTGGCCGTGGCCGATATCAAGGATTATGTGGCCTTTTATCAAGAAAAAATGGATACCATTGAGGAATTACCATCCTCCGCATGATGGGCAAGACAACGGGCTGCATGTTGGTTAGTGGAGGATAGGAGCAGATAAATTCCCCATTACCAATGTCGGGAATGGCTCTGTGGAGAGATGGATGCCCGATAACACATGGCGGGAATAACTGCGATGGGGATGGATTTCCGATACTTATCATGCTGAGCCCTTCACCGTTGGCTCAGGATGACAAGGCCTACTCTATTCACCACTTGTTCGTCCAATCTCTGAAGGGCGAATTCTTAGTTTTCCCGTATTAGACATGAATTCTATCGATCTAGCCGCGCTCTGATCACTCCGAGAGGTATCAAACGTATGAACACGTCTGTCCAAACCATTTCATTTTCTGGATTAATTCTGGCCTTTTTACCGGCTTTTATCGTCATAGGCATATTATTTCGATGGTCCTTGGACGCTCGGACTGCTCTATATGCGGTCGCACGCATGCTGATGCAATTGCTGCTGATAGGGTACATTTTGATTTATATCTTCAACGCCGATCATCCGGGCATTATTGTTTTCGTGATAGCGGTCATGCTTGTGGCTGCGAGTTGGATCGCATTGCGGCCTCTGAAGAACAGACAACCGCATCTGTATTGGAAGGCTCTGGGTGCTATCCTGCTTGGAGGCATTCCGACGCTGGCACTGGTTACTCAGATAGTTCTGGATATTCAACCGTGGTTTCTACCTCGCTATTTTATTCCACTGGCCGGAATGATCTTTGCGAGTTGCATGAACACGGTTAGCATCGCAGCGGAAAGATTCGAGGCCGAGTGTGTTAATGCTATTCCCTACACCGATGCGAGAAATACTGCCTTGCAAGCGGCACTGATTCCTGTCACCAATTCATTATTTGCTGTCGGTCTTGTTTCCTTACCAGGGATGATGACGGGGCAAATTCTCTCTGGCATTTCCCCTCTTGTGGCTGCGCAGTACCAAATCGTTGTCATGTGTATGATTTTCGGATCTTCCGGAATGTCCGCGGCACTCTATCTGGTTCTGGCAAATAGGCGTTCGTAAAATGCCAGAGACGCGAAGTCCGTTAAGGCTTCATTCAAAGTGTTATTCCGGCCAAGGCAGTTCCTCATCGGTGACCACGGTGTGCTTGACCATGCTTGCCATACGAACAGCAGATTTAACGGAAAAAGAGAACATCTGGGAATGGTTCGCCATATTGACTTTTCCCGTTGCGATGGCACTACAGAAAATTTGGCTGGCTGCCTGAAGAATGGCCTGATCGCTTTGATTCAGTTCATCGCTAAAATCCATGATAGGCTCCTTGTTTTTTTATTGATTAAGATGACGGCAATAAGCCGCTTTGACCAATGCCGTTAAACACGAATTAGACTGCTTCTTACGGAAGGCTTCGAATAAATTGCACGAGGTCCCCAATTTGTTGATCAGTAAACGTATCGGCCCACCCATGCATGTCGAGACCGCCACCATTTTTAATTATCAAAAAAAGCTCTTTGTCGGTCTTGGATTGCGTGAATTGAGAAAAGAGATTGGCCGGATCTTGTTCGAGAAAAGGAGATAACGCTCCTCGTCCGTACCCTTGAGGTCCGTGGCAGTCCCGGCAGTAGTCTTGATAAATCCTGCTCCCAGCTTGGCTCTCTTGTTGATCCGCATATACCGAAATCAGCAGGGCATTGCCTAAAACAAATAGCAAGAGAGTGGACCAGAGGAATGGGTGACGATGTCTCATGATGAAACCCGCAGATAGAGCTTCATGGAGCCTTTACGGTATTGATGGCTGATACGGCGCGAGTTGCCGGATGTAGGCGGTGACGGATCGTATCTCGGTCGCGCTGAGTTTGCCCCACCAACCGTGCATAGGGCTAAATGCCAATCCCCATATGATGGCACCTCGGAGATCCATTTCCGATTTGGCACGAGACTCGGGGCGATGAAAATTGATGGGCGGGACGATCAGCTTCGCAGCATCTGGTCCATCACCTTTTCCATGTAAGCCGTGACACCCCACACAATGGGCCTTATACACGGCTTCTCCTTTCTGTGGAGAGACTTGGGGCTCTTCGCTCTGAACTGGAAGGGGTAACCCAATGACCAATATCCAACTCAAAAGTATGGTGGCAAATTTCATAGTACGTAGCTCCTGTAAAAAGTGATTCCATCGTCGTTCGGCACCTGAATGCGCATTAGTCGAGATCTAGCGGATAGGTCTTTCAAATTCAGCATTCTCCTAGGTCTTCCACCATTCAGGCTTCGCGAAAGAAGAGGTCGTCTGGTGATTCAGCTATGGTCTCGTCTGGATTCCCGCGGAGGTATCGTGCTTTAAAGACACGTAAACCATCTGACGTAAGATCTGGGATACTCATTCCGTCATTTTCTCTGCAAATGAGACTGATGTAACCGACGTATTTACGATTTGTTTGTTGGTGTTCGTGGTGATCGCGTGCGCCGGGTTGGAGCTGGTGGACCTTGCCATGCCACCCGCACACATTTGTCCTTATGCGACCATCGATATTCAATGGATCCTTTAAACGCCCGTTCCAGATGCCTCCCGAGCCGTTGGGCGAAATGTTCGGTTGTGGTTTCAATGTCTGCCCCATCAGGGCGAGTCCGGATATTTGTCACTCGTTCCAGAGGATTGTTGCGGGCTGCTTGGTGTTCTTCGTTATGGATGAGACCGAGGACCTCGGCTTTATGGGCTCCCCAATTAGGCCACTGGATTTTGAGAAATCCTTCGGCATAGCCGTCTCGTAGTTTTCGGCAAGCAGGACACACAAAACTCTGGGGAACCAGAATCGGTTTTGTCGGTTTCTTCGGGCCGGCAGTTGCTGATTTTCGGGTTTGCGAAGAGGGGTTCTCTGGGAAGCTCCACCGTTTTCGGTAAAACACAGCATGACAGTCGGGGCATTCGAGCAAACCTTTCGGAGCCTGTTTCATTGAGTAGGGGTCGTTAATGAATTCTTTTTTCTTAATGGATTGCGTGGAATACCGTTTGCTTCGTCGCATGGTCATGTTGGTACCTCATTGATTGTCTTATTGCTTTTCTTGTCCTGCCTGATACGAGAACCAATTTTCATGCCATGTTTGCAGTTTTAAAGTGCTGGGTATTGTGCCAAAAA
>JBFJON010000322.1:0-3271 GCA_041617575.1 Nitrospirales bacterium
ATACAGTTTTAAATTCGGGAAAGAAAAATCCTTGGGTGGAAGAAATCCGTTTCTACTGGATGAAAAAATGACTCTGCCACCGGGCAGGGGACTGGGCCCCAGATTGAAAATGCCATATCCTAAATAATTCCCACCGCCCCAACTTTGTGACAAATGATCCCCCGACCACTCCCCTGCTCCGGTATTGGGGGTCCATTCCTGAAAAGTCATCCGTACCATTTCCCGTGAGGGAATGTGCAACTTATAAATATCGGAGCCATCTGCTGGCGCACGCACACGCCGGGACTTTCGCTTTTTCACATTCGGGAACTTGGCAAAATACACCCACTCCCCATCGAATGAGACAAAAGGATCGACAATGGCCCCCTCCCCTCCCTGCACCAGGACCTCCTCCGTGCCATCAGGATGGAGTAATATTAGATCTGTCCCGGGTTCAATTCGAAGTGGGGCGCCGACCTCAGTCCATTTCGTATTCTTTTTATCCCCATAGCGTGGAGAGCGCACATACACAATATCGTAATTCACTGGACCCGTTTCGAGTTTTCCAGAATTCTTTTTAAAAATGGTCTTTTCTTCAGGTTGACCATTGATGGGCAGAGCTACAACGTGAGTTCGCAGATGAGCTTCCATTTCCGCTGCCTGGGCCTCCCAGTTTCGAACCTGCTCCCACCCGCTCATCATACTCAATACGAGTGCTGTAACTGCTATCCTTTTCAAGATTCTGGCACCTTTACCAAACAGCCCATTTGTTTTCTTGCCATATTGTTTCATCTCGACCCTCTCTTTAACTCGGAAACGCAAACCGACAAACAAAGAATTGAGGTTAGCTATGTCCACGAATCTGGGCATAGGTGATCTAGTTCAGGTTTCTTGGATCGCCAAGGATCATCAGGTCAAAGCAGATGGGCGTGAAGCATGGAAAAGCTTGTTAATTCCTGAGATAAATCTCTACAGGCAAAACGAGAAAAGCATCTACACTGACATATTTTTCAAGGCGTGACACAATTCTTTTGCGGACTTAAACCGGTCGGTAGGATTGGAGGCGACACATTGACTCAAGATCGACCGAAGTCGTTGACTATTTCGTTCCTCGAATACCGTCATGTGTCCCATGCACCAGTCCTCCCTTCTGCGTGACATTTCAGACAAGGCAGACTCATCTTTCGGTAAGTGAGCGAGTAATACCGCTGCTCCGATTGCATAAACATCCGATTGAGGAGTTGGTTGTCCTCCTTCACATACTTCGGGGGCGACCGTTTCAAGGTAATACGTGGCAAACCGTTCACGCACGTGTCGTGCAGCTCGTTTATCCACGGCTCCCCCAAACGTAGCAATCGCCCGATCTGGGTCCTTCAGCAGATCCTTTTGAACCGGAGGCTCGGTGCCATACCACGCGAGGTACATATCATCGTTGGCTCTATCGACAAATATATTTTCAAGCCTGATTTTGTTATGAACGATTCCCCGATCATGTAATGGAAGGACGTCGCGCACCAAGACATGCAACAGTTTCCAGGGATTCAATCCGCTGCCAAGATGCGGATACTTTCGGCATTCTCGAAGGGTTGGATACACGGCCCAGAGACAATCAACTCCGATAGCGGCACCACGTGAATTATACCGGACTTCATGCACCGCCACCGGACTCCGGTTTTGGTGTTGAATCATTTGCTGCGCACGCGCCTCAATGTGATGAGGCTCCCATCCCATGGCATGTTCCGGATTAATTAAAAACAGCGCGACCGGTTTGTTGTCTTTTCCTTTCGCTTCGTAGACCCACTCCGATCCCCACCGAATAGGCGCCACGATACTTTGGCCTCGTTGACCATTTCTAAATTCTGCCACCGCTCGCGTCAAAGCCCAACGAAGTCGTTGAGGCAAGCCGGTCAGACCCGTTCCCCGTCCATCTTCCCCGACAAAATCGTGGGCAGTGGTCTTATCATCTATCGAATAGGCACCATAAATTCCGATATTTTGCACGCAACTCGGTTTCAGGCAAAAAATAGGATACCCATGTAATCGGAGCCAGTGAGAATAGGGCGTATCATACGCAATGCCTTCATCCATGAAGGGGCCAATTTTCTCGTAGACTTCTCTCGGGAGCAGCCAATTGAGAGCCGGTTGCTTCCATTTTAAAAGATACATCTGAGTGCCTGTTTGAAATTCCGCAAAGGCTTTCCGCCAAGGAATATTAAAGGCGGAAAACACCCCTTTCATTCCCAAGGATTCAATTTCTCTCTTCCCATCTAACAAGCGTGTCAACCACCCTCGACTATAGATGACATCATCATCCACATTCATGTAACAGATGGCATCGGGATATTCTTGTTCAACGTAGGCATAAGCATCAGCCTGTCCTTTGTTGGGCCCCTTGTTGACCTCATTATGAATGACCCGCACACGGGGATCTTCCTTTTGAATCCGATCCAGGAAGGGTGCCATTCTGGGATCAATGGAACGATCATTGAATATGACGACCTCTGCGCCATTGGGCAGGTCACTGTTCAGAAGGCTTGGCAGGCTTCTCGAGACATACTCAAAGTCATGAGACTGTTCCCCGGCCCAAACTTTCATGACAATCGGGATCCTATTCATACCCACCTCATTTCTGAGCAGTCGTAGTCAAAGGCTTTTAATCGAACACGTGCCAACCAGGCAAACACTATGGGTTGCAGGTAAATCTTTACCATCCCACATACTTCCCTGATAAACGTGTTTACCTATGAAGATGGAAACCCTATGTGGATTTCTCAACAGGAAAATTGAAATGTCGGGCGGGAGGAAGCCCTCATTTTGAAGGCACTAAATTATCTCAAACCTGTTCCAACTGAAAAATGTCCCAATCCATTGCCAAAGCATCACGCCTTCATGGATATCGGCGGCCCCGGCAAAATACCGATTTACTTCTGAATCGATGCCCCCACAGGACTGTCAGACAGTTTCTTTAGGTAATATTCCACTGTCTTTCGGATGCCCGATTCAAAAGTTTCAGCGGGAGCCCAATGGAGTTCTTTCTGAATTTTGGTGGCATCAATGGCATAACGCCAATCATGACCTGGTCGATCCCGAACTAACGTAATCAAATCAGAAAATATTTCCCTCTTTTCTCCAAGCAAATCTGCAAGAGCCGTACATAAAACATTCACGACTTCCATGTTGTTAATATTATTTAATCCACCGATATTATAAGTTTCCCCTATCCTGCCATTTTGAACGACCTCCCAAATGGCTGCGCAATGATCCACGACATATAACCAATCTCGAATGTTGG
>JBFJON010000323.1:0-3269 GCA_041617575.1 Nitrospirales bacterium
AGGACCGGGCATTGATCGGTTTCATGATGGCTACCGAAAGCCTGGAAGCGCAAAGGGATTGCAAAAAATCCGGCAAATCCCAAGGTTTCATATCCGCCAATATCTTCCAAATGTCGCCGAAACCCTTCGGAACGTACATCGATACACAGGACGGCTTGTGTCAATGGGCGAACTTCAACAGGCTGGTTCTGATCCGAGTCTTTTGCGTGAAGTCTCTTTTTTATATTAGGCCGCAGTTGTTCCAAAAGACTCGTTCGATAACCCGCCTCGAAAGCTTGCAACCAATAGGGGCCATGTTGGATTTCTGGAAATGCGTTCAGCCAGTTCAGAAGGACTTGTAACTCGCCCGGTGCCGTGTCCATCAGGGCCTGTGCTTCTATCCGAAGAATTGTGGCTAAGCCCAAGAGACGCCAGGCCTGCGATTGCCATTCCTTGTGATCATTTTCAACCAGATTGTAGGCTCTGTAGCGATCGGCAAGTGTTTGCCAGGCCTCATGCCCACCTCGTGGGCTCCCGTATCGCAGACGATCAACCTTTTGTATGTACTCTGGATTGAGGGTGCCAGCTACGCGTGCCTTCCGAAGATAGTAGACGTGAGTCTGTTCCCGCATAAAAGCCAACAGGGTCGTATAGTCTCCTGCTATACCCAACTCCGCACGGCATGCCTTACTGACCAACTCGCCCTCATAAAACAACCGAATGGCGAGATACTTGGTCAAACTTGCGGGGTAGGCTTCTTGCCACTCATAGCCTGTCTCTTCAGCGCGCCATTTGATAAATCCGGTCCATCCCGGCAAGGTGCCCAGTTGAAGGGAAAGGTAGTCCACCCATAAGGTCTTAGGGATCCCAAACGTTTCTAAATGTTGCAGGATGGCTTCTTCTGGATGTTCCGGCAACGCCAGGATTTTTGATTTCCAATCTTGGATGCCAAGAAATGCGCTGCTGAAATCGTGTTGGGCAAGATGTTTCCAGGCGTCGTAAAAAGACCGTTCGCGAGAGGGCATGGCCCAAGCGGCATGGCCTTCATCAACAAATGCTCCGCACCATTTAATGAGTTCTTCATTGATCTGATCGCTGATTCGAGTCCCCAGGACACGGTCACACCAGGTACTGAAAGTCACATCATGCCCAAGGGCCTGTGTATCAGTTTGGACGGCGGCCTGCACTCTTGCGTCGTAATTAGTTGGCCGGAGGGCCATCTGCAATCTTTCCGTAAGAGCGAGCAAGGCGGGGTTTTCTAATGGAGTATCCCATGCATGCTCCGGTATGCCGTGGCCTGGAACGGTGAGACCGTGAAGTAGATGAGCCCGAAGGACCTCAAGATGGGTGATGCGCGTGTTTCCTACCATCACCGTTTTGTCTGAAGCCAACGGCTTCAGTGCGGCGTCCACATCCTCTACGCGAATTCGACCGGTACGAAAATAGTCCCGAAACACCTCGTTGGGAAGATAGGGACGACCGCCCAGAAAACGCTGGCCATTCTGAACCGCTTCCTCAAAATCAAAATCTTCAAAGCCATGGAGAATATTGTGGTGAATAAACGTCCGCATAGGCCAATAATAGGCGATGACCTCACCGGCAATATTTACCAACGAACGCATTTCCATGCGTTGGGCTTCGCTATATCGAGCGCTTGTTAGACTGTTCATATGCCATCCTGTGCGATCGCTGAAGATAATTGAACCATGTGAACCGTTGCATCGGCGGCCCCGAACCAATGAGCTGGAGCCATGCCAAGCATGATCAAAAGAACCAACAAAAGGATGAGTGAGAACCATTCATGAACATAGAGATCGTGGCCGGCTTTGCATTTTGGAGGAAGTGGCCCAAATAACACTTGTTGCATCAACCGGGGGAAATACCAAGAGGCCATCAACCAAGCTAGAAGAACCATGACCAGGCTTCCCACATGGGAGGAAGAGATGCCCAACATCATTTTCATGAAAGCCGAGAAAAGCGTAAATATTGGAAGCCCCAAGGCAGCGGTAATGAACAGGACGAAGAGTGTTGAGAGACAGGGCATGATTTGTGCCAAACCATGGTATGCCTTTAAGTCAAGATGGCCGAAACGCGCTCGTATGTGCTGGCTTGCCAGGAGTAGCCCACAGATCACCAAGGCCAGTCCTCCTAAATAGGCCACTGCCACTTGAGCAACAGTCTGTGTGACGGCTACATACCACCACAAAATGGCGCCCAAAGCCATATGGGCATGTGCTAACAGGGTATCCATTGAATCTTGACTTAATGCGAGTACAGACCCGTAAATGGCACTGACGATGGCGACAACCCAAATGAGGGTCAACGCACCTTCAGGTAGGACGGGGAGAGCACTGGTCATCCCATAGAATCCGATACTCGGCAAGAGGACAGCGAGAAAGGCTGGAAGCATGCCAGGTAAGCAGCTCAAAGAGGCCACAAAGGCTCCCTGAACAGGCCAGAGAGGCCACACGATTGCCAATGGGATAAGCAGAATGAAGATTCGGAAAGGATCAGGATACACAACGGAAAGAAGGAGTGAAAGGATGCCAAGGGCGAACACACCGATGGCATACCAAGGAGTTTCCCGATCCTTTCTCCTATGCCGAACTAAGGCCAGGATCAACAATCCGAAAATACCGCATAAAATAATTGAGTTCGCATGACCTTCACTTGCCACATAGCCCACACCTAATCCTGTGAACAGCAGCATCAGACATAGCGAGATCGGAGTTTCCTTGTTTGAAAATTGCCCGAGGATCGTTAAAAAACCTGCTGAAAGAATCAGGTGGATCAAAAAGAGCGAGAGTGTTGGGTGCGCATCCGAAAGCCAGAAAGGAACCGCCACTATCAACCAGGTGGTGGTGGTCACCAGAAGCCCCCAGATTTTGAATAACTGAGGCTTCGACCAAAAAATTGTTCCGAGCGCTGCACTCAGAATAGGGATGGCCATCACGACCAATGCTTGCTCTGACCACCAGTCCATCATAGCCTCCATCCCCCGACGCTATGGTCGAGGCGTTGGGCGAAGCGAATGATACCCTGTCCTACCTTGTTGTAGAGTTGATCCACATAAAGACGGTTCATGAAAATGGTGTAGAATTGAGGTCTCAGAGCGGAAACCCAGACCGGGAGGAGAATTCTTTGTCCACGGGCATTGGTGTATAGGATGGCCCAGCCCATGACAATCAGCGCGGCGATCACTAGAACCAAGGCATCAAATAACTGACTATCAAGAGCCGCGACTTGAAAATAGTGATGGGCGACTCCTGGTTTAGGATACAAAAAGTAGG
>JBFJON010000324.1:0-3263 GCA_041617575.1 Nitrospirales bacterium
AGCCATGGCCATGAATTTGGTCACGATTCCTGATGCGGTCTATTGCGGGAGGATTTCTACCGGAACCGGATGGCGCATTGTCGAAGACTTTCTCATTGGACCAGGTGGTACCCTAAAGGATGTGGTGGTGGTGCTGAAGAATGTGGAACAAGGCAAGCCATTTGATCTTCCCAAGGTTGAAATCGAGGCGATCGATTGTGACTTTTCGCCTTTTGTGAATGTCATTAAAGATCGGGATGAACTAACTGTCATCAATATGGATCCAATCGAACATGACATTCAAGGATATGAAACTGCTCGAGAGCGAGGAGCGAGGGTGCTCTTTAATCGCCCTTTGCCAATGAATCCGTTCCATAAGGTTGTTCAGTTGTTCGGAGAAAATGCTCATACCCACATGCCTGGCAAACCCATGGTGGAAAAAATTCATCTTCGAAAAAACCGGAATATTTTTGTTATGCAATGTGGCTTTCATCCGTATATGTTTTCATGGGGCGTGGTTCTGGATAACCCGTATTATGCCATTACGAAAGAAGATGGGGCCTTTGAAATTTCCGATATTCCTCCAGGCGAGTATGACGTGGTGACTTGGCATCCTGGAATGAAAGCGTATCTCGAGCAGCGTGTTCAGGTTGGAGGCGGAAAAACAGTGAAGGTGGATTTTCAGTATGAAGCGCCAAAAGGGCGGCGAAGCGTGCATGAAATGCATGAAAATCCTCATTTTGGAATGGAATTGCTTGGAGAGGGTGTAGAAATTATCCCTTCCCTTCGTCAACAGGTTCCGTAAATTCTATGGGCTTTCTGAAATTGATCATTGTTATTGCAGGGCTTTTGTCTGTTGGGAGTCCCATCACCTCAGCCTATGACGTTATTGAAGTGGAAGCCGGTGGGACGATTATGGGGACAGTCAGCCTCAAAGGGGCGGCCCCGCCACCCAAAGCCTATAACCTTATTACCTTTCCTGATCCCGAATACTGCGGTCGTATTTCTGATGGGAAGGGGTGGCGATTATTGAAAGACTTTGTGGTGAATGATCGTAACCAAATGCAAGGTGTGGTCATGGTGGTGGAGGGAGTTGCCGCGGGAAAACCCTTTGCCATGTCCATCCCAAAAGTGGAAGCCAGAGACTGCCAGTTTCTTCCGTTTACAACTGTTGTTCGTAGTGAACATGGCATTGAAGTCGTGAACATGGATCCCGTTATGCACGATATTCAGGCCTATGAAACCTCGATCACTCAAGGTACGCGTGTCTTGTTTAATTCCCCGCTTCCCTTTAATCACAAGCATCATCGGGGGAACATCCATGCAACGCATGAGCATGTGCCGGGTAAATCCATGGTTCACCAATTTAAACTCAGCAAAGGCCGAAAAACATTTGTGATGCAATGCGGGTTTCATGCCTATATGGAAAGTTGGGGCATTGCCGTTGACAATCCCTATTTTACCTTTACGAGAGATACCGGGAGCTATGAGATTACCGATATACCTCCAGGAACCTATCGACTGCGAGCATGGCATCCCAGTGTGAAACAAGAACAAACTCAAATGGTCACGGTCGAGTCGTTTCAAACCACTCAAGTTGATTTTGCTCTGGACTCTCCAGTTGGACGGTGGACGGCCCACACTCGCCAACAGCCTGCCAGGTTTACCCCAGCGGCACTAGGACGCCCCATCCGAATCCAGCCTCTGGTTGAACTTCAAAGTCCATGAAATGGCTATTTGCTTCCTTTCTGCCTTCTTCTGATACTTCGAACTGGCTTCGGTCTCTCTTCTGTTCCAGCTTATTATTCGCTGTCTTACTCTTCCCACAAATACGAGTTTGGGCGCAGCAGGTTGAGTTCCCGGTTACGAGTCCCGTGGAATTTTCAGCCAGACTGATATGGAAAACCAATGGGCGCACGGCTAAAGCCCAATTATTCGTCAAAAACGATCGGTATCGTATCGAACATATGGGGGGCGTTAGAACGGAATTGGGATATGCCGGTGTTACGATTGTCCGGTTGGATGAGCAAAAGGTCTGGTATGTCTTATCCAAACGTCGAATGGTCGTGAGCGTTCCATTAACATCTGATTATTTGTTACCATTTTCCGTTACCGTGGAAGGGGAAACCAGTAGGACGTTGATTGGTGACTCCTTGGTGGGCGACCGTTCCGCCGTGCTCTATGAATTAGTCGTGCAAGATCGATTCGGCCAAACTGAACGATTTTTCGAATGGGTCGATCCTGATCGAAACATCCTGTTGAAACTCTTAAGTCAAGATCGAGATTGGTTTGTGGAATATGAGCATGTAGTGCTCTCGCCACAGCCGGAGTATTATTTTAATCCTCCGTTGGGGTACAGGATGATTGAGGCTCAAGAGGCGTTAATCCCCAGAGGTTAAGTGATGGAGGGGAAAACATAGATCGTTATGATTAAAAAAATTAGATGTTTATTGATGAGTGCCCTGTGTCTATCGAGCCTTCCGGCGGGAATCGTCTGGGCTGATGACCCAACTGATGCCGTGATGGCACAAGCGCAGAAGGCCTATGAAAAGGAAAAGTTTCAAGAAGCCGTGGATGTGCTCAAGCCTATCCTGAAGAAGGCTCCAGTGCCGTTAGGTGCGAATCGCCTACATCTTTTGGCCTTGGCTCGATTAGGGGAAATCCCGAAAGCATTGGATGTGTATGAGGAAATGGTTAAAACCTCAAAACGGGAAGATGAAGGGCTGTTGCGGCAGATGGCGATTGCCAGCATCTTGCCTCGACGTACGGATATGCGTGAGCAAATTCGTGGAGCGGCCTATACGGCGCTCAAAGAAATTAATTCTGATGAAGTCATTCCATATTTGGAGGATGGACTTACAGACGGGTCGGGGATACTTCGTGCGTTGGTTGCAGAAGCTCTTGCCAAGCGGAAGACCGGTCAGCAATCCAAGCGATTTCGGAATGCCTTGAAAGATGAGGCAGGACTTGTTCGAGCCGCAGTGCTTATTGGCCTGGGAAGATCGGGTGAAACGGGTCTGACTTCTTTGGTAGAAAAATCTTTGAAGGATGAACAAGCCTTGGTGCAAATTGCCGCAGCTCGCGCGTTATATGAGTTGGGTCATAAGAAATACTGGACAAGAATAGAACAAGGTGCTCAGAGCCAGGAAGGTTATGAACGAGGGGCAGCCATTCGTGCATTTGGTGAATTGGGGGACAAGCGTGCGATTCCAATTTTAGAGAAAACTGCGACAGATACTCAGCCCTCTATCCGGGCGGCCGCTTTGATTTCATTGGGAAAATTG
>JBFJON010000325.1:0-3261 GCA_041617575.1 Nitrospirales bacterium
AATGAATGGGATGAATTCTGTAACCCTAACTCCGACGTTAATTAGAATAGTCGATGTGACCATTACCGATGACACGTTATCTGTTGACTTAGAAGATGGTCGCACGATTGCTATTCCAATTGGCTGGTATCCGCGTCTAGCCTATGGGACATCAGAAGAGCGGTCCAATTATCAAATCAGTGGAGCTGGGTATGGCATTCACTGGCCTGATTTAGATGAGGACATCAGTGTCCAAGGGCTGCTCCAGGGAAGAGGCGACCAAACTAAACACGCTGGTTAGCGCCTTCCTCCGGGAGCAGGTGGTGTGCAAACCTCTTTGGTGCTGACATCGTAAGATTGCTAATATCGATTTATACACCGGTCTATACCCCACAACCATTTGATCCCCCAATAACCATCCCACAGGAAGTAAATTGACTAAATTCCTTGTAGTAAACCGTCCATGCTTTACAGCGATCGGCTTGGCATCTGGATGGGAGCGTTTCACAACCCAAAAGCTGTCCCCCCTTTGCCGCACTCATTTTTCAAGCTGATGGCTCAGTTTCTAATTACAAGTGATCACGGAACAGAATGCACGTTGGGTTGGGGCGATGAGAACGATGGCATCTTACTGGGAGATCCTTTGCCCTGACTGAACAGCGATCGACATGTTGGATTTCATTTTCAGTAGAGTTTTTCGGGAATGATGAAACCTATCTCCAGTCTGAGGGAAGGGGGTAGTCGCTTTGCTATATTCCGGCGTTACATCTCAAACTCGTTGGCAGAAAGAGTGCTCAGAAACGAATTTTGGTGATCACATAAAACTAAATAGTCATGCTAGTCCCCATTTACAGAGATCGAACCTGTGGCCTGCTGATAAAGAATTCGCCAGGCATTGAGGGGTACAGGGATGGTTAATGAAGTACTAGATACCCATCCGGCGCCAGGCTGGTAGCCAGCATCACAGTGTTTATATCACGGTGCCCGGTCCAGCTGTGACTCTGTTGATTGCTCGGCTCAAGCCAGAAGCTCTCGATGAGTTCGATCAATGGAAGAAAATGCGCGAGGCCTGAAAGCCTAGCATGCAACTCATGCTGGTTTGAGAAGTTCTCCGGATACAGTTCGATACTTTTTTGTATCTTTGCAATGGCATGGAGTCCGATGGATAGCCCTAATTCGCGAAATGCCAGACGGTAATCAGCGGAAGCATTCAGAGGACTAGGCCGAAAGAAGGCCTCCAGGCCAACTTCGGCATCTCGCAAGAGCGAGACTATTCTATCTGACTCGCGCAAATTCGTGTTAGTCACTAATTGTGCCAGCCTGCAGGCATCGGACAGAAGCCCACCGATTCCCAATGGATCATCCGTCGTCCAGGTCATGCCCTCACACATCGTGGTCATCTCCGAAATCTCTCTTCCCAGATGGCTCTCTGCCTGGGGATCGCCCAATTTCACAGCCGTCGACTGAAGTTGCTGATAGGTGATCAGCCCATCCAGCGGATCGTGCTGCCCCATGGACGCGACCAGGGGATAGGAGAGGTCGATACTCATCTTCCAATACATGCGCTTGGGACCACCACCCCAGGGTATATAGGTGAAGCGGGAATGGGCGATTTTGGCAAGCTCCACCGCCCATCGGTTATATCCTGAATCCCCGGTCACACGCGCAAGACAATTTAGTGCGTGCATCCACTTGGTCAAATAATGAAAATACTGACCATCCCGTTCCCATTCCAACTGGTCATCATACGGCTCATCCGGCCTGCGTTCCCCAAGCGCTTTTCCGATTCTCAATCCCCCCTGGGTCGGATGCTGCTCTCCTTCCTGCTCGTCTAGTCCGCTGATCCAGCCACGGCGCGAATTGTCCTCCCGATGTCGCCCCAGGACTCTGTGGACTTGAGAGATCAGGTGTTTGGCATCTTGTTGGTGGTGTCCCTTGCCTGTCCGGCGGAAAAGTTCTAAATAGTTACAAACGGCAAACGCGTCGGTCCAGAGATAGCGACGAGGCGGTCGAGCCGGGGGAATCAGGCCCGTCCGCTCAGCGAACCCGGTCATGATTGCCTCAATAGTAGATAGGTCTTTCATAGTATGAACATCGTTCGTGCGATCCTTTGCAGTGAGAATCTGCTAAATGCTGTCCCTGCGATTCATTCATCCGCATGGCCATACTTGAGTTGTTCAGATACCGCAAGGCTGAATGAGTTTTTCCGGTATTATCACCTTAACGAAAATTCCAACCTTTGCCGCGTTACTTTGGCTATCTTCCGGAAGCGCCAGAGAGCATCAAAACCAAGGGTTGAGGGCGGGATTCATTTCAGCGGGCAAAGGCCAGGACGCTTGGCTGGCAGCATGAGCGCAGCCAAATGGCTGAACACATACAGCACCGGCAGTGGATAGTCGATCAAAGAAGTACATGATTTGTTCGCCAAAGTCGCAACCGGCGTGTTGTCGACCACATCGGGGATCGGGGCCAACCAATATAAAGTTGACAGAGATCTACCAGCGCTTTGATTTGCTTCATCTCCACGAACAAATCGGCCACCGCGTAACGGCGAAGGCTTTTCGTCTCGAGCGCCCGCTTCACTTCGGTAACGGGAACATTCTTTCATTCTGCAGCAGCTTCCTTTTGCAGAGTACGGAGCATTTCCTCGAACAACGGCCGATCCCGAAGAGTCATGAAGCCCTCCTTAAAGATAACCGCAGACAACTTCGCAGCAACCCCATTTGGATCGATACCCTTCAGCACCAATGAAAATCTACTTCCATCAAACAACTCCGTGTTATCCATATACGGCAAGTCAAAAAAAGACACTTCAAACCCAATCCGCTTGCCTTGTTTCATACCAGTCAGAATGCCATCTAGATTAAAAAACTCTTCATAAGGGGTCACCTCGACTGTCGCGCTGTTCCTTCCCAACTCAAGCAGTTCGATATCGATTGATGGAAATCCCTGACCTGATTGGGTAATATCCATGGAGCTAGCCTCGGCCGGCTTTGTCTCATTGCATGGCATTTGGTCGGTAATATCGATCAAGGACACGGCCTTGCCATCCTGCATCTCTTTGCGACCCGTGACATCATATAACCGGACACAACGTAGAGACATATCCTGAGTGTCCAAGGATAACTCCCTTGTCAGACCTATTGATGAAAGCGTGGCCGCTTGTTTTGAGGCAACCCTTGCGGCAACCTTTCTCACCTCACCATGCAAAGCCAGGAAGGTTTCTTTGTCAGCCGGGTATTTTGAATTTTTCATAGCGCGGTCTAGACGCCCACTGATATC
>JBFJON010000326.1:0-3245 GCA_041617575.1 Nitrospirales bacterium
TCAACTCGGGGCTGAATCGGCTCCTTACCGGCACGAAGGGTTTGGCGGAGTCTTTCTTTCAGAGATTCAGCAACAGACACCCATTTCAGGGACTTCAACATGTCATACCCATCGCCACCCTCAATGAGAAATTTATAGGTGATAGCTTGAAGCGGTCGATCGGGTAGCTTCATTATTTTTCCGTCTTGCAAAAGAGAAATAGCATCAACCCTCTGCCCTTCTAACTTGCGAGGATCGTGCTGGAATGCGAATCCGCTTATCTGAAGCCAATGTCCTTTCCCAGACCAACCTTCCGTCGCCCGTTCCAATATTTGATCCAGTTGCTTGTTGTCGAGTTCGACTCGGACCAGCTCGGTGTTATAAGGCAAGAGTTCTTCTAAGTCGCGTTGGGTAATTGGGCCTGGCGGAATGTCCTGGTTCACGCGCAGAGAGCCTGCATTGATAAACGCGATGTCGGCATCCTCGACAAACCTTGAGCGGACCTGGTCGGCGACCCAATTTCCCAGATTCGTCTCGTAACTCCTGATCTCAAGCTCCTCACCAATAAGGGGCACAGCGGTCTCCCCGACGGCCCGCTGAAGACATGCCGGTTCTTCATTGTGATCCGAACAAAACCACGCCTCATGCTCTGTTAAGACCCGATCGACCCGTTTCTGCATCTCAGGATCTGGGCTCAAGCGATCACGGTCAAGATAGCGATACCCAAATGAAACAAAAGGCCTCTGCCCGATCATCCGTATTCGCACCACCGTTGCCGTCCGGGCATCAGCATCGGCTTTCAAAATCCAACGTCCACCCATCTCAACATGGTGCCGTTGATGTTCGTGACCTCCAATAATCAGGTCTGGCCCCATATCGCCAAGTTTTTCCAGAATTTCACGATCCTTTTTTAGAGAAAGGTGCGTGAGAGCGATCACCACTTCAGCCCCTTGCTCACGCATGAGTTTCGTCTGTTCCATTGCCACACGAACGGGGTCAATAAATTCATCCACATAGGCAATCTTGTTCGCAGGCGTCTTATCAGTAGTCAAACCAAAAATCCCCACACGAACGCCCCCACTTTCGACAATCCTCGAAACCTTTAAATTGCCCGAGGCCACTAACGGTTCCCCTTCTTCCTGGGAAAACCGTATGTTTGACCCAAGCCATTGAAACTCCGATTGGTCAATTCGCGCTTGAAGAAGAGCCGCATGCTTTTTTTTCGATTTATCAAATTCGTGATTGCCGAAGACCACAAACATGCGAGGGTCATAGACTCCCGGAGCACCATCCAGCGCATTCATCATCTCCACCATATGTGCCCCTTGTGTCCATTCCGAAAGGAGCGAAGGAAATAAAAAATCGCCCGCGTGAAGAAAGAGCAAATCAGGGGCTTGCTGCTTGAGTTGTCGACGGAGTGCCCGAACCAGACTCATTCCTCCCCGCTGACTTCCCTCCACACCTTCAATCCGGTACACATCATTAATCGCCAAAACCACCACTTCACGCTCGAGTTGATCCTGAGCATCTGCCAAAATCGGAGCTACAGGAGAAGCAAAAATAAGCAGGGCTTGCAACAAACAGCTTGCCCTTAATTTCCTAATTTTCAAAAACACGAAACCCCCTCTTAAAATATTGCAAAGTCTAACAAAAACATGGCGAATTTTCGGTACCCTGCTGTAGGTTTCGATTAAAAAAAAGGCATGGGGTATGGGAAAGAATATGAAAAGCGCCAAAACTAAACGATAGAAAAAATCCCGGAAACCAGAAACAAAAAAGATAACCAAGTTGAGAATTTGGTCGCAGAGGAAAGAGAAAAAAATGGAAAAAACTGAAAAATCACGGACAAACTATTCACACAAAAATGCCCAAAGCATTTAGGCGATTTGAGTGGTGGCAAGTATTATTTGGTGGAGGGCACGGGAGTCGAACCCGCGACCTCAACGTTGCGAACGTTGCGCTCTCCCAACTGAGCTAGCCCCCCACTTTTGGAAACGATGGGATAGGAAGTCTGCGACAGAAATAATGTGTCGTTCGTTTTGAGGAATTATAACGAAGACTTAGGTATCTTGCTATCTCTTCGGCAAAAACTTTTTCGGTCTCAAGGTATTTTTCCACTTCAGAGCATTACTGTATATTGGCACGAGCTTTCATTCTGATGATCAACGGTTTACGTTTCTCCCCCTTGTAAGCAATGGTCGTATTCTATGGGATACAATAAGCAAGAGATAAAGTGGGAAAGAGTCATGAAGATGGCATTGATTTTTTGGGTCGAATTCACGTCTTCCAACCCCGTGACTCTACCTCCCCTGGCCCCTCCTTACAAAGGAGGGGAACTTCACAATAAATAGCTGAAATCTCCATTTATCCTAAGGAAGAATTCGCACGGTTCGGCCTTCAACTTTCAACCTCCTTTGAGCCATGAATTGCAAGGCTTGTGGATAGAGTTGATGCTCCTGCACTAAGATGCGAGTCGATAAGGTCTCCACGTTATCCTCTTCATTGATCGCGACGGCCTTCTGGCAAATAATAGGCCCTTCATCGACACCTTCGGTCACAAAATGGACCGAACAGCCACTGACTTTGGCGCCCCACTCTAAAGCCTGGCGTTGGGCATTCAGTCCTGGAAACGCGGGGAGCAGGGACGGATGAATATTCAAAATTTTCCAAGGGAACATCCGAATCAAGGCCGGAGTCACAATTCGCATATAGCCTGCTAAGGCGACGCATTCGACTTTATGTTCTTGAAGTATTTTTCCGACCGCTAAATCATAGGCTTCCCGTGGATTTTCTTTTTGTGCAAACGGCTTTGGATCGATGAACATTGTCTGAATACCTCGCTCCTTTGCTCGTTCTAGACCTGGTGCATTGGCTTTATTACTGACCACGACCTTTACGATTGCGTCGAGCTTTCCTTCTTGAATCGCATCAAGAATAGCCAGAAGGTTTGATCCACGTCCCGAAATCAAGACTCCCAATGCTAGTGCCACAGTCTCAACTTTCTAAGTGGGGACCAAGCCCCTGCATTGGTGATTTGAGGCATTGGTCAAGTTGGATGGAGGTGGAAAAGTCTTAAAATTATTCAATTATTTCTAGTTTGAATAGGTCAGTTTGGCATCGGAAGAGGAACTTGGACCAATTTCTCCCATCACCCATCCGGCCATCCCCTGTTCCTGAATCGTCTCTAAGATTTTGGAGGCTTCATCAGAAGGAGCGACGACTATGAGGCCGACACCCATATTAAACACCTGGAACATTTCTTCTAA
>JBFJON010000327.1:0-3239 GCA_041617575.1 Nitrospirales bacterium
ATGCTAACATGCTTTTTTCAAACCAGACAAGGTGAGATTCTTGAGGCCTCTGGTGAAAATTAGGCACTCCCGCCTAGTATATCCAGTGATGGGGAACTTTCAAACCCTCTCTCTTTTCCACAAGACCCGGTATCCCGTATAACTAGAGAAGCGTTGCGATAATTCCTAATTTTTTTTCTGGTTAGCCTGAGCTGTTCGATTAGCTAGTCCTGTGCGAAGGATTCACCATAATTCTGCTGTCTAGCTATTGTTGAAATACTCCAACCCAACTCATGCCCCTGACCCTTCATCCATTGAAAATTACGCATCAATCTCTGGCACATCAGTGCCTGACGTCCACAGCCCAGGGCGGCAATACCCCTTTGGCTACCTGGTCTTTTTCAGCCCATTATATTTGGAAAGACGTGTTGAGATATTCCTGGAGCGAAGTGGCTGGCTGGTGGTGCCTTTTTGCCGAATACTCTGACCGGTTGTTTATGTCATTGCCCCCTCTCGGTCCGATTTCAGGGACTGGTTTCCCACCCTCGAGTTCATTGAAAGACGTCCTGGCACATGTCATGACGTTTATGGATACCCGGAACAACGGATCACAGGGCACCAGGATTGAAAACATTCCTGAAGAACTCAAAGAAGTCATCCAGCCTTGGGGGTATTCACTGACACCCAAAGATTCGGATTATCTCTATCGGACTATAGATTTAATACAGTTAAAGGCTAATTCCTACAAGTCTCAACGTGCGGCGTATAATCGGTTCTTTCGCGCACACCGCATTCGCGTGGCCCCTTATCAAATTCTGGACAGGGATGGGTGCCTGGCCTTGTTTCACCGATGGGCTCACCAAAAAGAAGAAATACAAGTTCCCCATATCGGGGCTCATGCTGAACTCGCCCGTTTGATGTTGCGAGATGCCGCCAGCGCACACCGTGTGGTGCTCCAAGAATATCGCGAACTTGGATTGACAGGACGAGTCGTCTGGGTTGATGGCTCCATTAGAGCCTATGCCTTTGGCTATGCACGATCCCGAGAGGTCTTTTGCGTTTTGTTAGAAGTAGCAGATCGATCTATCGATGGGTTAGCCCAATATCTATTCAGAGAATTCTGCCGTGAAAATCAACAATATCCTTTCGTCAATACCATGAGTGATTCAGGGCTTCCAAGTATGGCGCGGACCAAACACGCCTACCGCCCCTGTCAACTGGTGCCAAACTATATCGCTCAGCCAACCTAATGAGGGAGACGAGAAGAAACTTGGTTTGCGACCACACAAGAGTTGTCCTCTCGTAAATTACACCCGTATAATGGCGGGAATTGTATTTCTAAGTTTTCACGATGATATTTCTTGAACAGGATTGCCAATGAAGGGACAAGAATACGGCATCGAACAATTCCGGGTAACAGAAGAACCGTTTTACCAGGAAGTGAACGGGGAGATCGGCCTGTTTACAGTTGGGGCTAATAATAAAATTCCTGTGATGCTAAAAGGGCCGACAGGTTGCGGGAAAACCCGGTTCGTGCAGTATATGGCCCATAAACTCAATCGCCCCCTGATCACCGTGGCCTGTCATGAGGATTTGTCGGCTTCGGATCTGATCGGTCGCTATTTGTTAAAAGGCGAAGAAACGGTGTGGGTGGATGGACCACTGACTTTAGGCGTCAAACATGGGGCCATCGTCTATTTAGATGAAGTCGTGGAGGCTCGCAAGGACACGACAGTGTTGATTCATCCCTTGAGTGATGATCGGCGCTTTTTACCGATTGAGAAAAAAGGCCAGGTCATTCAGGCTGTAGACGAGTTCCTGTTGGTGATTTCGTACAACCCGGGATATCAGTCCATTCTCAAAGAATTGAAACAAAGTACGAAGCAGCGATTCATGGCCATTGAGTTTGGCTATCCGCCGAAGGACACCGAAATTCACATTGTCGAGCACGAAGCAAAGATTCCACGAGAAATGGCCACACGCCTCGTCAAACTCGGGGAAAAAGTGCGAAATTTACGCAGCCATGGGTTAGAAGAAGGCGTCAGCACCCGGCTCCTCATTTATGCAGGAACATTGATTCAGC
This sequence comes from Nitrospirales bacterium, assembly GCA_041617575.1. GTDB lineage: Bacteria > Nitrospirota > Nitrospiria > Nitrospirales > UBA8639 > Nitrospira_E. The sequence continues at coordinate 2,063 of JBFJON010000327.1, forward strand.
AGGGTGTGACTCCGGACCGTGCCTGTGACGCGGCCATTACCCGACCGATTACCGACGACACCGACATGCAACGCAGTATTCAGGAATTGATTAAAGCTATTTTCTAGAAAAGGTTGCCCAAGCAATTGAGGCTTTCTATAAGACGTTGCTTTTTTTATTTCTCTTATCAGTGTCTTCCTGTGTTCGGAGTGAAGCAGTCTGATGCATCCCAACAACAAGGAACTCAACACCGTTTCTGACCGGTTATGGAAATCGAAAAATGACATCGCCCTTCGTGCCGTTCACTTGCATTTATTTTCTGATCGATTGAAAGAAACGAAAGAGGTTCTTCAATCCAGTCCTTCATAAATCGGGTTCTCACGAATCACCGACGATGGTTGTACTTCGTGGGGCTTTTTTGAAGGATCGCCCATCTGGCCATCGTTTCAATCTATTTCTTTTATTATGTTAAACCAGCCTCATAACATCATCGCTCTTGTGTATGACTTTGATCATACGTTGAGTCCGCATTACATGCAGGACCATACGATACTTCGGCATGCCAGGATTGATCCTAAGGAGTTTTGGCCGAGTTGCAGCGCCCTCATTAACGAAAGGGGCTATGATCAAGAACTGGCCTATATGAAGCGAATGTTGGAAATTGATACCATTCGTTCCCTGTCCAATAAGGACTTAGAGGAAATGGGTGCCAATCTGACCTATTTCCCCGGTGTCCCCGAATGTTTTGAAGAGCTCAATGGGCTATTTAGTCCACAGGAATATGAAGAGCTGGGAATTCGCCTTGAGCACTACGTGGTCAGTTCAGGCCTCAAGGCCATATTGGATGGAAGTCAAATTGCTCCCTATGTCAAATCCATCTTTGGGTGTGAATTTGACGAAGATGACGGACACATCAGTTTTCCCAAGCGAACAATCAGTCATACCCAGAAGACTCAATTTCTCTTCCGCGTCAATAAAGGGTTATTAAATATGGATCAGGACGTGAATGATCACATGCCCGAAGAGGCGCGCCGGGTGCCCTTTCGGCATATGATTTATGTAGGAGATGGACCGACTGATGTTCCCTGCTTTACCCTGATGAAGAAAAACGGGGGTTTTGTGGTGGCCGTGTATAACGCCGAGGATCATTCACGTCGGTCATTTGAAAAATGTTATCTACTGGCTCATCATGCCGACC
>JBFJON010000328.1:0-3226 GCA_041617575.1 Nitrospirales bacterium
TGTGCTATCACAACCCCATGATTTCTTGATGATTTCTTGCTAGTTTTTGAGGATACCCATGGAAGAAGAGCAAAATGTTTTATTCGTGCGGCGAGAACAAGATGGAGCAGTCACCTTATATGTCGACGAAGAGTGGGCAGCAGAAAGGGGAGCTGATGTCTCGAAATTGGTGAAAGTTCCCATCCCAAGAGAACTCTACGCCAGTGGAACCGTCCAACAACTTCGTGAATATGCCGCTACCTATTTAGAATCATTGGATGAAGCCAATACATCAACCTAAAGTACCACCCATCAACCTAGGAATTATTCATGTCTATAAGTATTGAATTTGAACATATCGAAACAGCCCTTGAAGCCCTTCCGATCCAAAATCGGACCATGATTCAGCTCCTCTTACTTCAATACATGGATGTCACCCAAGAAGAGATAGAATATATGGCGACGGACCAACCCGACTCCCGTTTTTTAGCGGGGAAACAGCCCGAGGGGAAAACCATTTCTCTGGAAGCTGTACAAAATGTGAGGTCCCGGTCGAACCAATACAAAGGCTATTACCGTCAAAAACGAGAACGGCCAGGCATGCATGTTGAATTTCTAAAACAATCTCTGGCCATCTTGGATCAAAAAATTCGCATTGCCGAACGCATCCTCGTCTCAGACTTCAAGGTCGATGAAGATATTCTCAAGACCACAAAAAGCCAAGCTCCATCTGTCCTCCTCCGTCAGGAACTTCGTAAGTTGGACCGGGCCTGGGACCATGAGGAGATTACTCAAAAAGACTACCAAACCCAACGACTCTTGCTAGAATTCCAAGCTTTGCTACGAAGACGGGCCATCTATCGACGCCGGTATAAAATCGCGCAACAAGACTTCATCACTGCGGGAAGTCTACCGCTCAAAGATCATGAAATTGCTCATGTCTGGGGGATTCCCTTAGGCAGTCTTGCAGCAAGAAAATTGAAATCACTGCAGCAATTTCTGACGCTCTTACAGAAGCATCAAGATACTTCTTCTCCTTCGAAGGAAACCACCCAAGCCCTGGATCTTTGGCGAGAGACGTTTAAAACTCTGGCCAAACGCCCAATCGAACGATCCCTCATTGAATACGATGGCTTGGAAAAGACGGAAGAAATTTTAATGGGTAAACTGCAGGCATTTGTCAGTGGAACAATGTCCGAACCCGAAGAGTCTAAATTCTGGGCAAGCATCACAAAAGTAAATGACGCCGAATTCTCCGGTACTTGGGCATCCCATGCTCGTTCGATCTTGGCTTTTCAACGCTTGCATGCTCTCATTAATGACATGGATCTTTCTGACGAAGCATTGGAAGAAGAACTTCTCGCCAAAATCACTCCAAAACTACCTGATGATCAACTTGCGACTGAAGAGGAAGAAAAACCCGTAGAACTTGGCGAGGTAGGATTGGGCGTGCTTAATGCCTTTATCGGCGAGCAGGACGATAAACGAAAAACCTAATATTTAAACCCATTTGTTGAAGGATGGCGAGTCTATTCGACTATGATTGTTCATTTTTTTTGTATGACCGTTTCCATGATCCCATTGGCCCATTCAATGCTCTGCCAATACACAGAATTTAAGATATGAGGCTCAACCGCTCTGATGGCTTGTTGATTCCATTCTCCCCGTTCATAGGCAAGAATTCCCTCCAGAATTGCCCCTAAAACCCCTTCTTTTTTCAGTAAAGCATCAAGAATCTCTGTGGCAAGGGGAAGTTCCGCTAAAAGATGTTTCATTTCACAATCAAAATACGCATCTAATATTGAAAATAGTCCCGCCGTAAAGCCCTGACCTGAGGGCACTCCGAACATTGAACAAAGGGATTCACACATACGGGCTCGAATAAGAGCTACTCGCATGAGTTCAGATGGTTTATCACCCGCCTGTGCCAGAACCAACAAGGATGCCCATTGCCGCATCCGGTCAGTCCCGACCAACCCAATGGCTTGAGAAATCGAATCCACTGATCGAGGCAAACCTACGGAGGCGGAATTGACATAACGTAGAAGTTTCACACTCAGGGCAACATCATTTTTCACAAGGTCTTCAAGGTCATGAATTTCAATATTAGGATCTTGAAGTTTCGCGAGGAGCAACACAATCGCCATACGATTACTGGAAAGACTTACACCTTCCAAGATCTGGGGCTGGCAAAAAAAGTAGCCTTGAAAATACTCGAATCCTAAGGCCAAGCATTGGTCGTACATTTCCTTATCTTCGACCTTTTCAGCCAGCAACCGAACAGGATAGTCTTGAAACATGGCAACCTGTTCCCTAAGCGCCTCATTGGTTAACGCCAAGACATCCACTTTAACGTAATCGGCATGATCCATTAAGGCACGATGCGATTCCCGTAGAACAAAATCATCCAAGGCGATCTGATACCCATCTTGTCTCGCCTGAATGAGTGCATGCAATACAGAAGGTGTCGGCTCAATAGACTCTAAGACTTCCAGGACCACATTCTTCGAGGGAAGGACTTCATAATGTCGGCTCAGAAAAAAGTTTGCCGTGAGATTTAAAAAAGCCTGAGCATTCCCGGCGATTTGGTCAATGCCCAACTCTAAAAACGTATTGACCATGACTCTGGCCGTGGCTTCGTCTCCATCCATGATATTGGCACTATTGCCTGTGCCATCCCGATAGAGTAATTCATACCCAAAGACCTCCATCCGGCGATCGAATATTGCCTGCCGGCCAACTAGCGAAGATTGCTTAAGAACCGCCGTGTCAGTCATGGTCAATCACAAGGCAATTTTTTGTATACACGGTATCCATACTTCTGAATATTAGAATATTTAAGAAAAACATGAGACAAACAGACTTCCGGCTCACCTCATTTAAGTGAGGTTATTAAGACACGATAAAAAAACGCACGCTCTTCAGAAAAAGAATTGTTTGGTCTTCTCGACCTATGGTATAGGTTGTTTGCGCGGAACCATAATGGATTTAGCATAAAGCTTCATGTTTCCAGGAATAGCGGCGGTGTAGCTCAGGTGGTAGAGCAGCGGACTCATAAGCCGCGGGCCGGGGGTTCGAGACCCTCCACCGCCACCATATTTTCAACAGCTCATGAGTCTGGTGCTCTTCCCTCACTGAATTAGGTTGCGCCGGGGTTGCAGATTCTCCTCCCCCATCATAGTATCCATTCAATTCTTCGGTTCTTTCATCGAGCTTATTAACCCATTCACGATTCCCTCTCTCAAAA
>JBFJON010000329.1:0-3224 GCA_041617575.1 Nitrospirales bacterium
CATATACCCACACAAGGCAAAAAACTATCGTGGAAACCCTCATGAAGAAACAATTGTTTGCCGGAAAATTTGAGATTCAGGGAGAAATTTCGAAGGGGCAAACCGGCACGATATATTACGGCTATGATATCGGGTTGCGCCAAGAAGTAGCGATCAAGGTCTACCATTCCCATATCAACGGTCGATTAATTCGGGGCAAGACCTTCATCGAAAAATCAAAACCCCTTCTCCTTATCGATCACCCGAATCTTATTAAAATTTTCAAAGTCGAGGAAGAAGACGATATCCCCGTCATCTTTATGGAATTCTTTGATGCTCCCAGCCTCCAACAGATAATTCATGAAAAAGGTCCAATGCCCGTCCAAGACATGCTCATGTTGGCTCGGGAGATTACGGAAGTCCTCGTCCATACCCATTTTCAAGGCATCATCCACGGGACCCTTCATCCCGGCCATGTCTTAGTCGGCCCTCAAGGGCAGATCAAGGTCATGGATCTGGGCTTATCATGGATCCTGATGGATATTTTATCCAATTGTGACGTAGAACTGCTGCGGCCCTTACCGTATTTGCTTCCGGAAATCGCAAAGGGAGAGCTACTCAATGTCAGTAGCGATCTCTATTGTTTAGGATTCATGATGTACGAAATGCTGACCGGCACCGTACCCTACGCCGGTCTGCCGAAAACATCCATCATGGGGAAATTGGCATTCGATCAGTCCGATCCCGTCTTTGACTTTCCTGATACCGTTCCCGAAGCGGTATGCGAGCTCATCCGCCACATGACTCATAATAAATCCCAACAGCGTCTACAAGATTCGACCCATGTCCTCACGATTATCAATCAACAATTAACCAAACTCCCTGTGAGCGAAAAGAGTGTATTCCTGCCAAACACGTCTCCTCAACTAGAAACACCCCCATTAAAAGCACCGAAAGAATCCAAGAAAACGCCATCGACGGCATCTGCGTCCTCAACCATACCAGAACCAACACCCAACAGAACGCACCCCTACCAACGACCCCAAACTTCCGCGAGTTATGGAAGCGTCAAATCTACAAAAAGACTCAGCAGAATCGGAAGTGCACTTGCTCTCATCTTATTAGCTGGGGTGTCTGGAACGCTGGGATATTGGTATCACGATTTCTTAGAATCCCATATTCCCATCCTTCAAAGACAATCTGATAACCCACAGGAGGGAACGAGTCTGCCACAGACGATGCCAGTCGAAAGTGAGATTTCCATCGTTCCCTTTCAAGATTCCGCGGATATGCAGGAGCCCCAGGTGGAAACAATAGAAACATTCGATGGCTTTAAAAACGACCCACAACCCTTGAGCATGCAAAAAGAACCAGTGATTAATCCTCCGTCACACCCAACTCCGCTTTCTTCGAAACCTAACTTAAAATCGAGTGAATCCAACATCACACAACCACCACATGCCAACGAAGGTACACCAGTCAACACTCTTGCACCAACAAAGAAACAGCCTGATTCCAAACTGTCTCCTGCCCCTGTTACACAACAACCTTCTAAGATTTCTCCGGTAGTCCCTGAGATTGCTCCTCTGGCAACCACTAAAGCTACCAAAAAAGAACCTATTAAAAATCCTGCCTCCCCACAGCCAAACAAAGAAGCCATTCCCATTAAGACGGAATCCACTCAATCTGCAACATCATTTGAAGAAATGAATCGAGACCCTTCTGACGAGGAGGTTAAAGAACTTCTCAAATCACTCGACGCTCCCACCGCCGACCTTTCTTCGATTACCGAACCTTAATCATTGAGAAAAACTATAGCGGAGTCTTCACGGAATACATCGGAATTCGACATATACCCCACTTTTCCTTCCTGATTGGCAACCACACTGAAAATCGCAAACAGGCATTCCATTGTACCGCTTCCCAACTTCTCATATAATTGCCAGAGAAACCTCTGAAAACGTTCCAATCCCTCATGAACAAAGCCATACGTGTTAGCCAAAGTCCATAGCTTAGGATTAGTTGGCCTAGAGGCGAACCCTATCGAAATTGAAGTGGACCTTGGAGGCGGTCTTCCCCAATTTTCCATTGTCGGATTACCCGATGCGACCGTACGCGAGAGCCGAGATCGTGTTCGGTCAGCCCTCAAAAATACCGGGTTCCGGTTTCCCCCGAAAAAAATCACCGTCAATTTGGCACCGGCCGGAATAAAAAAGGAAGGCGCAGGTCTGGAGCTAGGTATTGCCATTGGCATCCTTATCGCCGAAGGGATACTCACCCAGGAATGTGTCACGCCTTATCTATTTGTAGGGGAATTAGCACTGGACGGACGGATAAAGAAGGTCCCAGGCGCGCTCTCAATGGCCATGGCGACGCACGTTCCACATGCCCTTATTCTTCCGCAAGATAATGCGTTACAAGCGAGAGTGGTAGACCACGCCACAATTTATGGTGTCCACACACTCCCCCAGGTTGTCGAATTTCTTCAGGGCTCTCTCTCGATATCACCAATGACATCGGACCTTAAATCCTTTCAGCCACAATACCCATCCAGCGATGAGGACTTTGCAGATGTGGTAGGTCAATTCCAAGCCAAACGGGCACTCGAAGTGGCCGCAGCCGGAGGCCATAATCTTTTGATGGTCGGGCCTCCAGGATCAGGGAAAACGATGCTAGCTCAAAGGCTCACGGGTATTTTGCCCCCGATGAGTTTCCAGGAATGCTTAGAAGCCAGCCAGGTCCATAGCGTAGCCGGGAGTTTGCCAACCACTTCGCCTCTCCTCCCTGCTCGGCCCTTTCGGGCGCCGCACCACACCATTTCCGAAGCTGGCTTAGTCGGCGGAGGCTCCATTCCGCGACCAGGCGAAGTCTCCCTCGCACATCATGGCGTGTTATTTCTGGATGAAGCGTTAGAATTTAAACGCCCATTGCTGGATAGCTTGCGGCAACCATTGGAAAATGGCACCGTCACACTCACCCGCGCCCAAGCCAGTTTGACGTATCCGGCCAAGATTATGTTGATCGTGGCCATGAACCCCTGTCCCTGTGGCTATTGGGGCGATCCCACTCATGAATGTGTCTGTACGCCACATCAAATTCGGCACTATCGAAGCCGCTTATCTGGACCACTCTTGGATCGGCTGGACATTCATATCGAAGTGCCGGCCGTCCCGGTCAAAGAATTATCCGGAACAACCCTCAGCGAGAGTTCCGCTCACATTCGTAAGCGCGTCATCCAGGCTCGC
>JBFJON010000330.1:0-3220 GCA_041617575.1 Nitrospirales bacterium
CGCAGGCCAAAAAGCTCAAAGAGCTCGAAAAAGAAAACCTGGAACTGAAGAAATTGGTGGCCGACCTGTCATTGGATAATGCCATTCTCAAGCGGGTGCTCGGAAAAAAATAATCTCACCTGACAGGCGGCGGGAAGCGGTGGTGGATGTCCAGGAAGCACTGGGTGTGTCGGAACGCCGCGCCTGTCGGGTGATTGGACAACCCCGCTGCACGCAGCGCTATCAAAAGAGGCAGCTGGATGATGAAGAGCAGCTGCGGGAACGGATCGTTTACCTGGCCAGCCGCTTCGGCCGCTATGGCTACCGGCGAGTGACAGCGTTGCTTCGAGAAGAGGGCTGGCTGGTCAATCACAAACGGGTCGCCCGCATTTGGCGCCAGGAAGGCTTGAAAGTGCCCGAAAAACAACCCAAGAGGGGCCGGCTATTGCTGAATGATAGTTCAAACCTGCGATTGCAGCCGCTGTTTGCCAATCATGTTTGGACCTATGACTTCAGGCAGGACCGCACCCTCAACGGAAAAATGTTTCGAATTCTGAATGTTATGGATGAGTACAGCAGGGAGTGTTTATTGGCTGTGGCTGCCCGTTCCTTCTCCCACCGGGATGTGATGAAGCACCTGACCAATTTGTTCTGCGAAAAAGGCGTACCCGTTCACATCCGCTCCGATAATGGACCGGAGTTTATCGCCAAAAGGCTCAGAAAATGGTTGAAAAGGCTAACGGTCAAGCCGCTTTTCATCGAGCCTGGCAGTCCCTGGGAGAATGGGTTTATTGAATCTTTCAACGGCAAAATGAGAGATGAATTCTTGAATGGCGAAATCTTTTATTCACTCAAGGAGGCGAACGTATTACTTGAACAATGGCGCATTTACTACAACACCAGCCGGCCGCACAGCTCGTTGAGCTACAAACCCCCAGCGCCAAAGGCGGTCATTGAGCAATCATCACCGCTTAGCAAGTGGATCAAAGAACACGGGGCAGGTCATGATCTTATGGCACTATTGAGTTGTTGACATATAGTCTTTGGATTACGGGGCCGAAACCTTCCTCACGCACAAGTGTAAAGTTTGACTGCAGGAAAATTTCGACCAAAGGATACTGCAAACGACTGAGCAATACGATGCCGGGATCGTAATCCTGTATCACTTGGATAATTTCCTCATCCGTTAGAACACCTGATTCATATCGTTTTATCGAAAATACTGCGAGATTAGGAGGGGATTGGCTGCGAGTTAGGAAGGCCATCATTAAGTTATCCGTTACCATCCAATCCGTTTTTGGGGCATAGTTGCTGATATCGCTGAGAATTCTTGCCTCAGTTTCTTCCATCACAAGGGGCATTTCATTTCCTGGTTGCCGAACCAGTTCAAACCCTTTTGGAACATGGAAATCAAAGACATGTAGAATCAGAGCTGTCAACCCAATCAGCCAAAGCATACTGTGGGAACGAATCCAGGGCATTAACTCCTTCTTGTCTGGCAGTTTCTCGAATACGCCTTGGACTGCCCAGGATGCCAGCATTGCCGCTGGAATGGTGACCAGCAGGGTCAGGTGATCCCATACCGGGCGATGTAAACTTAAAAGGAATCCTGCAGCACACATCCATACCAGTAGATAAAGCATAAACCAGACCCTTTTCTTATAAGCCACAAATGTGCCGATGATGGCAAGTGTAAAAAGTGGTACCTGATTCTTTATGTGGGATAAAAGTGTCTGGCCTTCTACTGTCACTTCATTGCCGCCAATCATGGGGAATAGCATTTGAAATAAATTTTCGATTCCAACCAATGTGTAAACCCAGACCCCGGTTGAACCTAAAAATACGATTCCCCACGCGAACGCCGGGAGCAGTATATGCAACCTGCTTTGCTTTCGGTAAATTTCTTCCACGATCAATCCTGCAAGAAATATTGGGGCCAGGAAAGAAGTAAAAATTTTTATGGCCACCGAGAAGGACAAACTAATGGCGGACAGCAGGAGCCATATTTTGTGCCGTTTCGTATGCCATAAACAGAGCCCAAGAAGGGAGAAGACCGCCAAAGCAAGCGAAGGCAAGCCAATCATTGCGGATACACTCAACACCATATAAGAAGGAAGAAATGCAATAAGTACCACACCGAGTACACCAAGCCGCCTGCCTCCGATCTGTTGAAGCAAATATGAAGCGGAAATCAGTAAGGAAGCGGAAAATATCAATACGATCAAACGATATGCTGTTACTCTGTATCCTGCTATAGGAAACACCTGGGCAAAGATATGAGTCAAAACCGGGGCTTGGTCGTTCCAAATTTCTGCATAAAGGGAAAACCCCTGGTGGACAAGGAGAGCCTTCATTAACTCCACACCCTCGTCATGATTGAATTGAAACTGCGTATTCAGTGGAAATAAAAAAATAGCAAGGGCAACAAAAAGAAACGGTGGTCCGAAGAGCCAGTATAAATTGTTTCGTGGTATGTTTTGAAGTTGTCGCAATAGCATGTGTCTTCGTGCCAAAATATTGAGCTATCCCTAACTTTGGGTCTCTCCTTTTTTAGGGATTCTAAAAGGATTGGGAATATGCTAGTACGACAGCCGATCTATTCGTTTATGCAAAATACTAGTTTCCCAATCAGGACTGTTGGCACCTGCCTCTTTCTGGTGCAAAGTGCTTTTCGAGTTCTAATTTTTTAAGATAGAGGAGGCTCGATGGGCGCTATGGGCGCGTAGGTCCTGTACATCAATCCACGTGACAAACTGATTCTAATACACTCCCAAATCTATTGATCACTCTTTATTTCGTTCTCCAAGAACCGTTGTGGTCATTCAGTAATTTTGCCGCCTTGCCGATGGGTAATTGCGAGCCGCCAAAACACAGTCAGCGGGTTTCCCTTGTGATTACATAATAAACGCGATGTTTGGATTTGCGATGGCGGTGGCGGGATTCATTTTTTATTTCTGGTGAATTTAAACAGATCTGGCTACAGATATCCTTCAGCTTTCATCTTTAGAATAGCAGTTTTTGAATCCAACGATTTTCCTCGCTCAATGGCCGTTTGGTAAGCATCCTCAGGTAACTGGGCTTTGAGCCGTTCCAACATGTTAACGACGGGTGGGGTTGGGGCGGCCATCGCCACAACACTCAAACCCCAGGTGGCATATTCAAGGGCTAATTCGTAGCGTCCTTCTAATTCCAAGATCAAACTTAAGCAAAGTAAAATCCAGCCATTCGCCTGATAATCACC
>JBFJON010000331.1:0-3215 GCA_041617575.1 Nitrospirales bacterium
ATCCTGTTCATTCTGGCCCTGATGGATCTGCCCCCGAATCAGGTCCCCCACGAAACAATAAGTGGGATCTTCCTCCAGATTCCCGATGGCGTCCCAATAAAGACTCTTGAGGGGAATCGCGTTAGGTTGAGCTTCAAAGTCGTGTGAAAAGACCTCGCCTAAACGGTCATGCATTAATTGCATCCGGTAGCGGATAGTCGTCCCCTGTTCCAATACCAGAAACTGCCCACTCGGTATTTCCTCATACTGAATTCGGAGATTCGCATCATGCGGTTTGCCGGGATGAAAGACCACCTGAAACCCCGCATCTTCAAGTTTGAGTTTCAAGGTCACGCCGACATTGTAAGGCGGGGCTGGCGCATCCAACCAGGTTAGGACAGTGCCAGTCACGAGTATGGTGTGAATGTTCTGTAAGATTTTCCGATCTGCCTGAGACCACGTGGACTCGGTCATCGGCTCATCTATCGCGAGAACTGAACACGGGAGAGTCATCGTCTGAACCAACGTAAGGAGCATGACGATCCAGCCCCATGAAGGCGTATGGTACTGGTACGCTGGGCACTGCGGTTGCAACCCTGAATCTCCTGCATGCGGTTGTGGTAGGGGAGAGAACGTATCAATCTTGATCGGGTTCCGTCGGCGAGGAAGATGACGCATATCTGGCTCCCTAGGGTGTGGGGTGGTCAGTATTTTCGAAAACTCACAGACTTTTTGATCACCCTATCAATGGCTATTTACTCATTCAAACATGGTGTTTGAGCAGCATCGCTTTCAACATGGCCCTGGCTTTCTCTGAACAAAAGAAGGCATGATTTCATCCTTGCAGCGAAGGTCGTGTATTTTTACTTTCAACTAGTATATCTCAAGATTCCCTCTCCCAGAGTTCATCATAGCTCATTTGTCGAAACGGGGTGAAGACGGAGCAGGAGCGTGTGAGTGAGTAGACAATCAAAAAAACGACGGCAGGTTCGTCCCAACCGACGGCTATGGAATCTTGGACAACGTTCCAGAGCTCATATTCGACTGTTCGATTGGCTTCGAAAATTTCCCATTAGACTGTTCCTGGGTATCATCTGTGTGTTTTTTCTATTCGAAATCTTCACACTTCCTATATTATCCATTGCCAATCTTGACACCGACAATCCGAAAACGACCGCGCTGATGCAGCAACGGATTGCAGAGGCCAAGGAACAAGGCAAGATCTTGCGCATCAACTACCGATGGGTGTCGTTATCGAAAATCCCCAAGCATGTCAGGATGGCCGTATTGGTGGCGGAAGATGGGGCGTTCTTTTCGCATGCCGGAGTGGATTGGCATGAGGTCTGGGAATCCGTCGAAACCAACTGGGAGGAAGGCCGCATTGTCAGAGGCGGTTCCACGATCACCCAGCAATTAGCCAAAAATTTATTTCTCTCGACGTCCAGGGACCCGATTCGTAAATTAAAGGAACTCCAGATCACCTGGATGTTGGAAGCCCGGTTGACCAAGAAACGAATCCTCGAACTGTACCTGAACATTATTGAATGGGGGCCCGGGGTGTTCGGCATCGAAGCTGCAGCACAACGTCATTTTCATAAGCCGGCGACGCGACTCACGAGAGATGAGGCCGCCCGCCTGGCCGCCGTCATTCCCAGCCCGCTCCGGCGTCGTCCCACCGACGACAACAACTACGTGAATGATAAAGCCCAACTAATCCTCAAACGCATGTCTACCCGGTGAGCCAGGGTTCGTCCTGGCAGCTGACCCACTTTATGTTCCGGCAAAAGTGGCCAAAACCATTGACGCCCCGCTCTGCCTTATTTGGATGTGTCTAATGCAAACTATTGGAGGGCGGACCAATTCGCGGAGCCTGTCCTGAGCCTTGGTGAAGGGCTCAAACAAGGCTAGCCGATTCATGAGAGCATCAGGCCCTGGGGCCGAACGGCAGGCGTCAGATCGAGAAAACAAGGTGGATTTTCAAAACCAATATTCCGCTGGAACATCTTCAATTCGCAGTGACATCTTACACCTTGACTTATTTCGTCGATTGACCAAGAATTTTTCTCGAATATGTCAGTTGAGTGAAGCCGAAAGAGGATGGCGTGATTGCAAGGCCAGATTCCAGAGAAGAATTGAAAAACTCTCGACAACCTCTGTTCACTTTTTTAGACCCAGAATTTGACTTATTTCGCTCGTTGGCCAAGAATCTGCTTGGCCAATTGAGCCTTGCTGGACGGGATGGGAACCCAGGCAGCGAAGGTCGTTATGCCTATCCGCATAAGAAACCATGATAAAAGGCAAAAACTGTGGAATCCTGGGATCAAGCCTGTTGTTGAAAATTTCGTGCGGAAGAGTTAAGACGAAGAAAATGTGACAAGATCTATTTTTGTCGATTTATTGCTCTTTAATTGCTTGTTTCGGTAAAGGGGGCGAGAGTGGATGTTGTCTGCCAGGGTTTGATTACCGGTTTAAAAAAATAAAAATGGTAATCAAAAATCTCCCCACAATTTTTTTCCTCTTTTCAGACCCACAACTTGACCAATTTCGTCAATTGAAAAAGAATTCATCTGGTTTACTTCAATGGGCGGATAAAAAAGTGCAGGTCCGCGGCTATTGCGAATCGGGCTCAAGTGGCTCACTCCATTTATCTCCATGTATGAAGTAGAGGAGGAACCAATACAGCAGTTCGAGGTTCTCAACCGAGATCTCGATCAGGAGCAGGCGAGGGTTGCTCGCGATATGCCGGTTGGCTCCAGGCTTTCCCAGTTCCCCATCATTCCCACTGCCTAGGAGATCGTAACGTATGGCGAAAACCTTCCATCGTATTGGTGTGATCACCGGAGATCACCGGTTGGCCGATCCGACCAAGCGCAACGCGCAGTACAATGAGGAGGATACGGCGACGCACAATGCGATGAAAGCGGCCTTCCAGGAGCTTTCAGAATATACATTTCTGTTTTACGACAACCATGCCTGCCTTTTTGATCAGCTTCAGCGGGATCATCCGGATTTAGTCGTTAACTTTTGCGATACGGGGTTTCGAAATGTGCCCGCTCAGGAACTCAACATTCCCGCTTACCTGGAGATGCTTGGGATTCCTTATACCGGCGCGCCGCCATCGGCCATGGTCATGTGTTTTGATAAAGCGATTGTCCGCCTCGTGGCCCAGTCGCATGGCGTCCCGGTTCCGCGGGAGTTTTTTATTGACTCGGAAATCTCTCTCGACGAGGCCTTGC
>JBFJON010000332.1:0-3215 GCA_041617575.1 Nitrospirales bacterium
GCATGATCCTATTCTTAGCTGGATGTTCGTCCACACCTGATTCAACGGATACCTCTTCACCAGACTTTTCCTCCACCGACGAACAAATTTTTGTCGGCGATTCCATCGAAATGAGTTACGACCCCAATGTGATTATGAAACGGGCCGAATCATTTTTTGAAAAAGAATCCTATGCGGAAGCCATCGTTGAATACAAGCACTTCCTGGACCTCCATCAGAATCATACCCTAGCCCCCTACGCCCAATTCAAAATCGGCGAGAGCCATTACAAACAATTTCGAACCGTCGACAGAGACCCTGAGCCACTGGAAAAAGCCATCGCAGGATTCGAAAGATTGCTTAAAGAATTTCCGGCAAGCCGATATGAAACCGAAGCTCAAGAGACCATTCTGACTTGCCAGGAACAGCTCGTTCAGCGTCATCTGATGGTTGGGAAATTTTATTACAAGCGAGGTTCATATCTGGCCGCCGCTCATCGGTACGAAAAAATCATCAATGAATTCCCGGAATTGGAGACGACCGGAGAAGCCATGTTTCGGCTGGCGAAAACTTACAAGGAATTGGGAATTGAAGAATGGACTCAAGAATGGCTTGTCGCGCTCATCAAAGAATACCCGAACAGTCCCTACCACTCATCGGCTCAATCACTCTTGGCCTCGATTCAGGAGGAACAGCCCACTCTTCTGGCTTCGCTTCCAAAAAATCAATTGATACAAGAAAACTCTGGAATCCCCCAATCTTCGGATGCCATGCCTCCCCAACTACCAGACAGTTCTGTTTTCGCCAACGCGGGTATTCTCCCCGATACTACCACCCCTAAAGCTCAAACAGCCGTATTAACCGAACAGACGGCTACCCCATCGTCTTGTACCATCGGAGATTGGTGCGATTCTCAATCTGCTCCACCAACCCAGACTACAACATTTTCAATACCATCATCCACTAACACCAAAGCCTGTAAAACCGGCGACTGGTGCTAACCTTCAATATTTCCCCACTCCACTCTTCTAGTAAGAGGTCGAACTCGAAATAATTATTTGGAGTCTGCCCTTTTCAAATGGTGGGAAAATGAGGAATGTTTGGCTTACTGGCCGATATACCAGCCAATGCCGTTGCGCTCAAGGAAACTGGTGAAGAGGGTTACGGAATCTGTGAAGATCATAATTCCAACGAGGATCAAGAGTCCGCCACTCACAAAAGACACTCCGCCGAGATAGGTGCGCAGACTTTTGAAATAGCTCAAGAAGGTATCCATACCGAAAGCTGACAAGAAAAATGGTAGACCCAGACCAAATGAATAGGCCGAGAGCAGCATAACCCCGCCGGACATGGACTCCGTGGTGCTGGCATAGGCCAAAATGGTGCCGAGCACTGGCCCTACACAAGGTGTCCAGCCGGCCGCAAAGGCTGTCCCAATTAAAAATGATCCTAGATAGCCTACAGGGCGTGACTCAAAGTGCACCAAACGGCGTTCGGTCATAAAAATATTTAATTTCAACATCCCTAAAAGATATAACCCAAAGATGATAATCAGGATGCCCCCGATTTTTCTGATGACATCCTGATATTCATACAAGACTTGTCCAATCAGACTCGCCGAAGCACCAAACGCAATAAATACGGTCGAAAACCCTGCAATAAATAAGAGCGCGTTCAGCAAAATTGCGGATTTAAACCGTTCACGTTCCTCCACCTTGGCCAAATTCTCGACAGACAAGCCAGTAATATAGGATAGGTACGAGGGCACCAACGGCAGGACGCAGGGCGAGATAAAGGACAACAGCCCCGCACTAAACGCCGCAAATATCGATATCTGGCTAATTGAGTCCATGGATTACATTGTTTCCGACGGAGCCTGATACGGCTCTTCAAGCAATTCACTCATTAACTTCCGGGCTTCTTGGCTATTCCAATCACGAGCCCCAAACACCCGTTGCCTGATGACCCCTTGGCGATCAATCACATAAGTCATCGGTAAAGTACGAGCGCCATAGGTGAGTCCCACCTGATAATCCGAATCATGTAAAATGGGAAAACTCAACCCCATCGCTTCCTTAAACGGACGCGTCACGGCCGCCCCTTGTTGATCCACCGACACGGCTAATATTTCCATACCTTGAGATCGGAACGCTTGATACAAGGCTTCCATAGCCGGCATCTCGACTTTGCAGGGACCACACCAGGTCGCCCAAAAATTCAGTAGCACCACTTTCCCTTGGTATGCGGCTAAGGAATGAGGGGTACCCTCTAAATCCATTAAGCGAAAGGCCGGAGCTGGTGTATTAATGTCAGGTCGGCTATAGGCAGCCGGCTGAGCGGATTTCTCCTCAACAATCGGAAGTTCGGAATACCCGGAATCACAACCCCATAGGGCGGCAAGAAGAATGACTGCCACCAATCTGAGCGCCCTTGTCATAAGCATTCCCTTCTCACCTCCGCGGGAGCCTTATAAAGATCCAATTCAGAAATATGTGGACTTAACAATACCAATCGAAGAATTTTCTCAATTCTTTTCATCATCATAAGATCCTGATATTTTTATCGTCAATGAAGCTTCATCCATTGAGCCCCGACACATTCCCGTCTCTCGCATTCAGGAAATTCCATCAGGTTATCATAGACAAGGTCTTGTCCAATCCGTAGACTACGAAACCAACTTTTCGACCCGCACCACCATCACACATGAGCGCTATCCAGGTCACCGGTCTTTCTAAAGCCTACGGGTTTTACCGAATTTTTGAAGAGGTGTCCTTCGCCATTAATCCAGGAGCCTGTTTTGCGCTGTTTGGCCCTAATGGCGCGGGCAAAACCACGCTTCTTCGGATTTTGGCCACACTTCAAGCGCCGTCTGGGGGTCAGTTTACCATTTTTGGGCAAGACGGCGTGGCACAGAAAGACTCCGTCCGCACCACCCTTTTTTTCATCGCCCATGGTTCGCATCTTTATGAAGAACTGACTGCCACCGAAAATTTGCAATTTGCCCTAGCTTTACGAGGACAATCGCCCGAGCCCTCTCAAATGAAACATGCCCTGGACCAAACAGGCATTGGGGCATATGGCAATCTCAAAATACGGCAATTTTCCGCCGGCATGAAAAAACGTCTGGCTCTCGCCAAGGCCATTCTGGCTCAGCCCAAAATCTTGTTACTGGATGAACCCTATAACGCCCTGGATGACGGGGGTGTGGCCATCACCAATCGCCTCATTCAGGATAC
>JBFJON010000333.1:0-3196 GCA_041617575.1 Nitrospirales bacterium
ATACCAAGAGCCATCCACACCAAACAGAGAACGGCCCAATTTCGCGTTCTTCTGACAGAAAACCTTTGTCTCATTCGTTGTCTATTCAGCTTGAAAAGATGGGTAATCATAATCCCCCAGAATTTCCCGCCGAACTGCCAGATAGGGATTTCACGGGATCAATTTGCAATTGCATCCAAGAAGCCACAGCTTTTTGTCCATTACGTTATTTGTTTTCCCAATTCCACACGGCAAAGGCAATTGCCTGTAAACGCCCAGGGATAAGCATGGCCTCATTATCAAGATCGTCCCCTTCTATCGTGAGGGGTCGTTTCATCACCACTCGCCATAGCCCTCTTTTCCACTCCGCCTGACCTTTAATGCGCCCCTGCAGTTCCTTACTCGTCAACGTACTGAATCCGCCTCCTATCAGATCCTCAATCGAGGAAGGTCGGCGTGGAATGACTTCAAAGCGACGGGGACCTTTTCCTTTTCGTTTTGATTCTTTGTCCCGAGCTTCTCGGCGATCGACATCACTTTGCCAATCTGCTTTCCAATGCCAAATATTCACATAATGATCTAACTGCCCCATGCAAAAGAAGGCTGGAGCATCACCCACCGGCAGGGCCACTGCAGCACCATCTCTGAAAACCCCAGGTGTTAATGATTCATTGACTGTTGCATCTTGCCATTCCATCAAAAATGCGACTTCTTCTCCATTATGGATTGACCGGATGGATAACGCGCGTACACTGGGCTCTGGCCAGACGGGCCGCGTAATGATTTGCCCGCTTAATGGAAGGGGAAGTGGTGAGACCGTCTCCCAAGCCGGATCAGAAGGATAGGAGGGCACCTCTCCTTCTTGGAAATGGGCGCGAACCACTATTCCTTGTGAACTGACTAATGGGATTTCATACCAGGTCAACCCAAAGAGCAAAGTCAAACACATCATCCCCCAGACCCACGAGGACTGAATCCTAATAATGCTGGTCTCTTTGAATTTGTTACTCAAACTGAAGGGCCCTCACTATGTTTTTTTTAATAGTCAATCTGCCCATGAAAAAAATTGATTCAATGGTCACTGGATACTCAACACATTCACCACTATTCCCACCGTTATTTCATCTTACCATTTTCAATTGGCAGAAGGAGTACTTCAAATAATGCGCGACACAGTCAGTGGGAACATTACAACAGAGGCTTGGGAAAATGGGTTTAAAGGAAACGAAGGGCGAATCAGTGGCGGTCACAACAGTCAAAGAAGTTGGACTATTTGGTCAATCAAGGAGTGGGAAGGACTATCCCAATTTCACCCGCCGAATTTTGTTTTCATTGCGCTCACAAATGTATAAATGTCCTTGAGAGTCCAATGCCAGCCCAGCAGGTGTGTTCACGATTGCCTCGGTGGCAATCAGACCATCCCCGTGCTTCAGCATCCCGGCATCTTCTTTGGCGACAAAGCGAGCGGCGCCACAACCACCCATATTTTTATCGTCATAGCCGCTGTCTCCGTTGCCGACTACTGACGTGATGATACCCGTTTGGGCATCAACCTTCCGTACCCGGTGATTCATTGAATCGGAAATGTACACATTCCCTTCTTGGTCCACGACAGCACTTTCAGGAACATTCAGCATGGATTGGACGGCTAACTTCCCATCCCCATCAAATCCAAACCGACAAACGCCGGCAATGGTAGAAACCAGTCCGGTCTTCATGTCAATTTTTCGAATACGATTGGTGCCCTTATCCGTAAGGTACAGATCGCCATGGCGATCGACATCTATACCCACAACATCATAAAACTTACATTCCATGGCAGACTTCCCATCGTCTAAATATAAGGACAAGTCCAACCCATCGGAACACTTCGGGCGCAACAATCCTTCGTCGTTACTAAAATCAATCCCAATCGCATCCCCAGACAACACGATGAGGTTTTGCGCGGTCAGCGGACTGATTCGCTCATCATCTTCTTCAGTCCAACATCCACCAATCGTGGTCACTAAGCCTGTCTCAAGATCATATTGCCGAATGCGATGAGCTTGTGTATCAGCAATGAACAGACGGTCATGCTGGTCAAAGACAATGGCAGCTGGATAAGTGAGATTCACCTCTAACCCTGCTCCATCACCATTAAATCCCCATTGTCCAGTGCCAACAACCGTTGTAATAATTCCTGTTTCTGCATCGATTTTTCGGATCCGATTACTCCCAGAATCACAAACATAGAGATTATTCTTGGAATCACAAGCCACATCCAAGGGGAGATACAACCCTGCTTCCCCACAAGGCCCATAATCTCCGCTATAGCAGGTTTCGCCGGTTCCAGCGAAATTATGGAGTAGGCCAGTTTCCATATCCACTCGCCGAACCCGGTCAGAACCGCATTCGGCAATGTAGAGATACCGACCTTCTCGATCAACGGTAACCTGATTGGGGAGAGGAATTCCCGCCTTGATGGCTCGCTTCCCGTCACCCGTACTGCGGGACTTTCCATTTCCTGCAAACGTTTCAATCACCGAAACTTCTACAACGGTCTCAGTACCCATATGAATCAAACCTCTTTTGTTTAGCTAAAAAAACAACAGTCTTTCATCTGACCTGCTATCAATACCTTTATTGCCCCAATGCCTGTTATCCTAGGCCTTGGATGGCGCGGAAACCGGTTCGGGAGAAGCAGTTTGGCCCACCGCCGGTTGGGGTTGGTCTGGAGCCTCAACAGACTCAGCCTGATTGGGCTGAGGGATTTGCCGAGAGGCATCGTTTGGGGCAGACGTTCCCTCTTGAGCCTGGGCTTGAGGGTCAATATCATACGCCTCAGCTTCATGAACGGATTTTTTAAATCCTTTAATAGCTTTTCCTACGCCTTCACCTAATTGTGGCAATTTCCCTGCTCCAAAAATAATGAGGACAATCACCAAGATAAGAATCAATTCTGTAAACCCTAAACTTCCAAACATAATCCATCTCCTTGTTAGGATATTACTTTTTTGCGGTTTCACGAGAACGTTTACTAAATCGCTCTTTTAAACGATTGCGTGTCTCTTCCGCTTGTTCAAACATCTTGCACTTTTCATACGTATTGATCAGATTATAATAGGCTAACGGTTCATCAGGATTGCTATCGACCGCATCCTCCATCACTTTGACCGCCATGTCAGGTTTCTTGAGATTCAAGGCAATCTCCATAAGTTTAAAACTCGACTCTAAATGG
>JBFJON010000334.1:0-3193 GCA_041617575.1 Nitrospirales bacterium
CCTGCGTGCGACAGGGGATCCAGAAGGAGTTGGCCGGAACCATTCGCGACGACGGCCCCTTACCCGATATCATCACCGATTCCATCAAAGCGCAAGAGGCCATGCGAGCTGCTATCCCCGGCGTCGAGCTGGCGTTGCTGGTAGCCTCAACGCTGCATGCCGTGGCGACCGGAAATCTGCTGCAGGCATCGGTACCAACCGTCTGTGTCGATATCAATCCCGCCGTGCCCACCAAACTGAGTGACCGTGGCAGCTTTCAAGCGGTGGGTCTGGTGATGGATTCTTCTTCGTTTCTCTGGGAATTGGCCCGTGAACTCGGCTGGGAAGGATAGCAGGATTCGACGATCATGAGCCGTTTATTGATGTGTCCTCCGGATTATTTTGGGATCGAATATGAGATCAATCCGTGGATGAGAGTGGCTAATCAATGCAATGGAGAACGTGCCAGGACTCAATGGAAAACCCTGACTCAGGTGTTGGAGAACGAGGTTGGAGCCAAACTCGAATTTATGGAACCAGTGCCGGGCCTACCTGATCTGGTGTTTACCGCCAATGCGGGCGTCATCCACGAGGGCAAGGCTGTTCCCAGCCAATTCCGCCACCCGGAACGGCAAGGTGAAGAACAGCATTTCATTGATTGGTTCACCAAGAAGGGTTACGAGGTCATCAACCTTGACACCGAATTAGACTTTGAAGGCGCCGGGGATTTATTGGAATTTCCAGAATTCTGGATTGGCGGCTACCGGCAACGTAGTGATATCCGCGTCTATGTCCAGTTGTCGGAAATTTTTCAGAAAGAAATTCTTCCGGTGGAACTGGTGGATCAACGGTTTTACCATCTGGATACCTGCTTCTGTCCCCTAAGTGGGGGAGAGCTTCTCTACTTTCCTTCCTGTTTCGATACGTACGCCCAAACCGTACTGGCTTCTCGTATAGAACAGGACAAACGATTTGCAGTCCCATCTTCAGAAGGCGAACGATTTGCGTGTAATGCGGTATGTGTTGATCGCCATGTGGTGCTGCCGACAGGATGTCCGGAAACGATGAAATGGTTGACCCAACAGGGCTACATTACCCATCCAGTTGAACTTGACGAATTTCTCAAAGCGGGGGGCTCCGCCAAATGTCTCACTCTCGCCCTTGATTAATTTTCCTCGGTTAATCTTTCTGGGTCTTCCAACATTCGCATGGATAAATATTAAGGTTGATCGTTCCAAAGTCTCCCTCCTTTGCAAGCAACGGTCGCACCCTGTGGGATGCAGCAAGCCAGCATAGGGGAGGTAGCCTCTTCGGAGGCTTCAATGTTTGATCCAGTGGTGGTTTACTGATAACCCATGGAAAAGCCTGATGAACCACCTTTCTGGGCTCATCTCTGTTGGAAAGAACCTCTATCAAAAAAAGAGATGGGAAAGGTAGAATCTTTACTTTCCAAAACATTCATCAGCCACGTCGCATTATATGACCCAAGAAAACTTCTACGATCTCGGTGATCATGATACCGTACAGCGACACATCAAGATTGAACGGGAGAAAGCGAAAAAACTTCGGAAATCATCATGGTGGAAAACTCAAATACAAAAAGGCCTCTGCCACTTCTGCCAGCAATTGGTGGGGGCAGACAATATCACAATGGACCATCTCGTGCCTCTAGCACGAGGCGGAAAAAGTACGCGAGGCAACGTGGTACCAGCCTGTTATGCCTGCAATAAGAAAAAACAATTAGGCACGCCTGTGGAGTTTTTGTTAGATCATTTGCAGGAAACACAGTACGAGCAGGATCCGGGATAAAACCCCCTAGCCGTCCCAGCGAAACGTCTCTACTAAGATTACCGCCTGACGAGGCGAATCTATCGCCACATATTTACGAGGCTAAAGAGGGAAGAGGCGAGATAGGTCAACGCGGCGGCTTTGAGAATGCGTCTGGCGCCCTCCATATCCGTAGGCGCCAAATATCCACCTTCTTCAAGAATTGGCAACGCCCGGCGGAAGCTCGCGTTCCATTCCACGGGCAACGTGATGAGATGGACCATTGCCGAAACACTCATCGTGCCAATGGCGACTACCAACACGGCGAGGCCCACGGCAGGAATCCGGGTAATTCCGGCCAACACCGGTATTCCTAACATTAAGTATGACCCAATTTTCTCGGCTTTTTGCGCAAACTTGATTAAATGCGTCCGATCTTTGAGGAGTTCATACCCCTCATGATCCTGCAACGCATGCCCCACTTCATGGGCGGCAATGACAGCCGCCGTCAGGGATTTGCCATTGTAATGCTGCGGCAACAGGCCCACTAATTTGGTTTCGGGATTGTAATGATCGCCCATGGGCGTCGGTTCGACGCGCACCTCTTGCAAGCCAAATCGATTCAGCAAATGGCGCGCGAGTTCACCGCCAGTTCCAGGAAAATTTTCACGCGGTTGCCGATAATGCCGAAACACCCACCACACCCACAACTGCGGGCCCAATACCAAGGCAATAAGGATGATGGATATGAGAATCAGTCGCATGAGCAATGATAAAAGAAAAAACCATAGTAAGGCCAAGGGCCGAGAACGCCGGCGGCGGACTATTCGATATTACTCAGGGCGGGCTTTTTCAACAGCACCCATTAGGAAGAACAGCTCACAATGATTGGCGGGCTATCATCCGAGGCCGGAAGTGCATAGGCTTCCATACCTGATTGATCCGTAAATGGATGACTCAGCAGCTCCAATAGTCGGTCGATTTCTGAATAGTCTTTCTCTCCTACAGCTTGTTGGATAGCACGTTCCGCCAATTGATTTCGCAGGACATACTTGGGATTCACCTGATCCATTCGAACCTTTCGTTCAACATCCTGGCTTTTCTCGGCCAATAATCGTTCACGATACCGGATAGACCAATCATCAAACGCCTCACGATGGAGAAAAAAATCACGAAGGGTTGAATTTGCTGCAGGAACCTCCTGCTGAAAATTTCCCAATGCTCGAAAGAACGTCGTGTAATCCACTCGACCGGAATCCATAAGATTCAAGAGATCCGTGACTAATTTGTCATCTCCCGCATGGCATTCGACTAACCCAAGTTTGCCACGCATCAATTCCGCATATTTCTCAAGCATGGCCTGTTCATACAGTTGCGGCGCCACCTGCAGGGCTTCTTCATCTATTAATAAAGACAACGCTTGGCCCAGAGCTCGAATATTCCAATA
>JBFJON010000335.1:0-3192 GCA_041617575.1 Nitrospirales bacterium
ACACCGTACGATCAATCCGCCGATCTCCCCACTCAAGTTAAACAATCGTTTGACAGTTCGCTGAAACACCTTCATACAGATTATCTTGATTCTTATGTGTTGCATGGCCCTCATTCTCGTTGGGGATTGAGCCAAGCTGATTGGGACGTGTGGGCCGCCATGGAAGACTATTATCGAGCAGGCACCACCAAGATGATCGGAATCAGCAATGTTCAAGCCGGTCAATTACAGGAACTATGTGTAAAGGCCTCTGTAAAGCCAATGGTCGTGCAGAACCGTTGTTATGCTGTCATGGGATGGGACAAGGAGGTGAGGGAAATATGCAAGGCACAAGGAATTATCTATCAAGGCTTCTCGTTACTTACGGCCAATCAAGATGTCTTACGTGATACTCAAGTATGGGAAATTGCCAAACGGGTAGGGGCCAATCCGCTTCAAGCCATCTTCCGCTTTGTTCTCCAAATAGGGATGTTGCCCCTCACCGGAACCACAAACGAACAACACATGAAAGACGATTTGGCAGTTCTTACTCAGTTCGAACTATCTCAAGACGATCTTCAAACAATCGAATCCATTGCAATCTGAGATGTTTTTTCATTAACTACTACCCAATCTCACCTCATTTGTTCCCTATTCAGCCCTTGTTATTTTCCTAGGCTATCTTCGTTTTGAGTCTGAATATGCAGGCGGTCTTTATCCTTGATTTCACTCTTTTGCAGGGAGTTGGCTCCTGGGGAAAATTCCGCATCAATTAAAGGATTTAATGCTAGTTCTG
Source organism: Nitrospirales bacterium (assembly GCA_041617575.1). GTDB lineage: Bacteria > Nitrospirota > Nitrospiria > Nitrospirales > UBA8639 > Nitrospira_E. The sequence continues at coordinate 776 of JBFJON010000335.1, forward strand.
GGATTTGGTCGGAATCACTACTCGGAAGCAAAAACGGACTAAATAAGAATAGACTGAACAGTATAGGACCGATTATGGGCATTCTCAAAGGACAGCAATGGTCTTCTTCCACATCTTGTACTTTTTTTGCTGTCCGCCTGCTGCAATAATTTTTGTATGCCATCATCTCAGGAGACCAATAAAAAAAAAGAATCAACAACCTTTTCGTTGGCTTTTTCGCCTTCTATTCGTGTACAAACGCGTCATACATTTTGGTGATGTATCGGCTTTTCCCATGACTTTTTTAATACCTTTCGCTCTGTCGTAGGTGTTCTTATAGTTTGTTCTTTGTTATGGCATTGCCAAGAGTCATTCTTCCAAGGTTGAAATGTCTCCGGGGTCCTGCCCGAGTTCTTTGGCTTTCAACACACGGCGCATGATTTTTCCTGAACGGGTTTTCGGTAATGAGGGCACGATATCAATTTCTCGCGGGACGGCGATCTTGCCCAATTCCTGTAAGACATGATCCTGCAAACTATTGATGAGATCGGGCGTTTCCTTGTAGCCTTGCTTCAGGATCACAAAAGCCTTGATCTGTTCTCCGGCGGTTTTATGGGGTTTGCCAATGACCGCAGCTTCCACCACTGCCTCGTGACTGACTAAGGCGCTTTCCACTTCTGCCGTGCCGATACGGTTGCCGGCAACTTTCACCACATCGTCAGCGCGTCCCATGAACCACATATACCCATCCTCATCCTTATGGCAGATATCCCCAGCGGTATAGACACCAGGGATGGTGTTCCAATAGAGCAGATACCGTTCTGGTTCTTTGTAGATGGTGCGCATCATCGATGGCCAGGGTTTCTTGATGACAGCAAATCCTCCACCATGGGGAATACTATTGCCTTCACGGTCCATGACATCCGCTTCGATGCCTAAAAATCCTCGGGTAGCAGAACCGGGTTTGAGTGCCACGCAGGGGAGGGGTGTGACCATGATCATGCCGGTCTCGGTTTGCCACCAGGTATCCATGATGGGTTTGGTGCCTCCGGTGACGCGATGGAACCATTCCCAGGCTTCCGGGTTAATGGGTTCGCCTACCGATCCTAGAATCTTGAGGGAGGAGAGATCATATTTGGCTGGCCATTCTTCGCCATATTTCATGAGCAAGCGAATAGCCGTGGGAGTGGTATAAAAAATTGAGACGCCATAATGTTCGATGAGATCCCACCAACGCCCAGGATTGGGGAAATCGGGTTTGCCTTCCGCGGTGAGAATTGTCGCGCCGTTCAAAAGTGGGCCATACACAATATAACTATGTCCTGTGACCCAGCCTGGATCAGCCACGCAAAAGAAGACATCTTCTTCTTTGAGATCAAAAACATATTTGGTCGTGATGTAGGTTCCGACCATATACCCCCCATGGACATGTAAGACGCCTTTGGGTTTGCCGGTGGTTCCTGAGGTATACAGAATGTATAAGGGGTCTTCTGAGTCTAGGTGCTCGGCTTCACATTTCGGGGATTGGTCTTTCATCCATTCTTCCCAATCTATTTCTTTTGGAGCCTGGAGAGGGGTGGCTGATGTCTCTCGTTGGACGACAATCACTTTTTCTACCGTAGGGCAATTGACTAAGGCTTCATCCACGACCGGTTTAAGGGGAATGGTTTTACTCCGGTCATAGCCCACATCGGCCGTAATGACAACTTTGGATTCGCAATCATGAATGCGGGTTTGAAGCGCTGGTGCACTAAAGCCGGAATACACAACCGAGTGAATGACACCGATGCGGGCACAGGCCAACATCGCGACGATTTGTTCGGGAACTTTGGGAAGATAAATCGTGACGCGGTCGCCTTTGTGGAGCCCAAGGCTTTTGAGTGCATTCGCACATTTATTGACCAGCCGATAAAGCTCGGCATAGGTGAAGATTCGCTCTTCACCTTCTTCCCCTACCCAAATAACGGCAACTTTGTTTCTTCTCCAGGTTTGGACATGGCGGTCTAAGCAGTTATAGGAAATGTTGCAGGTAGCGCCAAGAAACCATTTAGCCCAGGGGTAATTCCACTCCAAGACTTTATTCCATGGTGAGAACCAGTGGAGTTCTTTGGCAATACCATCCCAAAACTTTTCAGGGTCTGCGATGGAGTCTTTGTACGCGGCGTCATAATCCTGAATATGGGCGTGAGCTTTCACCTCTGGGGGTGAGGGAATGACTCTGGTGGATCGCTGCAGGGTTTCAATGTTCTCGCTCATGTTGTCTGCTCCTTCTTGTGGGCTACATTTTCTGATAATCATTTAAGAAAATCGCTAGCAACTCGATGATAGCCCCATTATGCTGTGCGTCGCTCGTACCTTCAAGTAGGTCGATGAGACTTTTCTTGAAAATTCTTTGGAAAGACTGAAAGGGAAGGAATGAAAAATAGGCAGAAAAGAGG
>JBFJON010000336.1:0-3187 GCA_041617575.1 Nitrospirales bacterium
CCTCATATTTTTCCGTACTCACACACCCGGTTAACAGCCCGGCACACACGAGCAGACCTGCCATGATTTTCAGGTAGGAAAACACTGCAGATGGGTGGGGATCTACCTGAACTCCCCCATGCGTTGGTTGCGTCATGTTCCGCATTCCTCCTCCATTGAGTTTCATTTGCATTCCTCCTACCGGGCCCTAAGTCCTGAACGAAAGGGTAATGCAGAAGGCATCCATTTATCTTCCTCTACACAATAATTCGGAAACAGGGTAATGTCAAACCATTAGTCGATCAATTTCGGCAAAAGTATTGGGCACTCCAATTTCTAGCATTGACCTTTCATTGACCCTTGAAAAAATGTTGTGATAGTTTTCCTTTCGATCATGACGAAAGACTCTTCCCTTCCTTTAAATCCCGAAACATTTCAAGTTGGCCAGGTAATTCTCCGGTTGGCCCGTCCCATTGCGTTCCGGCAACAGTGGATAGGGGACCATGAAATTTTACGCCAACTCCTGGCATGTTGGTTAATGGTCGATACACAAGATAGTCCGCTTTCCCCACGAATTGTGGGACAACCCGGTGTGGGAAAGACGACATTGGCCATGGCCGCCACACAGGAACGAAAACAAGACCTGTATATTTATCAATGCACTGCGGATACCCGTCCGGAAGATCTGTTGGTGTCGCCCGTCATTGCAGAAGGTGGAACGATTATTTATCAAGCGTCCCCATTAGTCACAGCGATGCTCACCGGCAATATTTGCTTACTTGATGAAGGCAATCGGATGAATGAAAAGAGTTGGGCTTCTCTCGCTTCGTTGTTAGATCACAGGAGATTAATAGAATCGGTTGTTGCAGGAGTGCAGATTCTGGCACATGTAAATTTCCGGTGTTGCGTCACCATGAATGAGGATGCGTCTACCTACGAAGTGCCCGACTATATCTTGTCTCGCCTGCAACCCACATTAAAAGTCGAGTTTCCATCCAAAGATCATGAGTTGGCAATTTTGCAATACCATTTGCCCTTTGCGCCTGCGGAGCTTCTTCACCTCACAGTAGAGTTCTTGCAAAAAGCTCACCAGCTTGACCTGTCGTTTTCGGTTCGTGATGGCATTCATATGGTCCAATATGCCTTGAAGCGGATGGCACAAGATCCCAATCACCCATTGGCTCGTGATGTAGCGTGGCGAGAGGCCTTAACGAAAGTCTTAGGCGAAGAAGCCTTGGATTTGGATGGCTTAGCTAAGCGCCGTTCTTATGCTTTAGGTGGACAAGGATTGCCCAAAGGATTAGGGGATTTCTTTTTTGACGAAGATTCACCTCTCCATCCTGATCGTTAATCTTCTATCCTTAACCGAGGTGCAATTTTTCTTAAACCTCCAGTCTTACTTTTGACAATAGTGCGTTCACCACTCATCCACTAATTCACACGATGTCTCACGCTGTTTCACAACCCGATACGATTTTCACCCTGTCTCCCAATATTCAGGTTTTGCCCATCGTCCATGGCAGTGGGGATATGGCTCAGACCGTTCGAGATATTATGGTTTCACAGGAAATTGATTGCCTCGCGCTTCCCCTTCCCCCGTCAGTTGAATCCCTCGTCGAGGAAGGAATAGCCGCTCTGCCGGTTGTGAGTGTGGTTGTGTGTCCTGAACGAAATGACGATGAGGTTTCGTGTTGTTCATATGTCCCCATTGATCCCTGTCAGCCAGTCATCATGGGAATACGGGTTGCCATGGGAGAAGACATTTCTCGTGCTTATGTTGACCGGGATGTAAATTGCTTCCAAGCTACACCTTGGGTTGGGCCAGATCCCTATGTGCTCAAGTCGGTGTCCCTGGCCAGCTTTTCGGCTGCCACGATTCCCTTCTTGCCTTCGCCCGAGCCAGAAAGTCAACGCCAGGCACGCATTGCATGGATGGCCTTCCGACTACATGAATTGGAATTAGAGTATCGGAACATTGTGTGTCTGTGCTCATTGATAGATTGGCCATGGCTTCGCCAAGCCTACCAAGACCGGATGCCCTATGTTCCTCCTGAGCAGCCCATGGAGCGACCGGCTTGGTGGAAGGTGGAACCCGCCTCGCTCTATTTCCTTCTGGGTGAATTACCGTTCATCACCCAACTCTATGAATATCGACGTGAAGAGGCTCGGTCCGACAAACATCTCTCGATTGATGGAATCAAAGAACTTGTTCTCGAGGCGCGGTCACGTTGGCTGACTTCTCGTTCTTCTACCGTTTCCCAGGAATCGAATTGGATTACACCCCAATTATTGCAGCGATATTTTCACTATATCCGAAACCGGACGCTCCTTGAACATCGCCTGAAACCGGATTTGTATACCCTCATTCACGCTGCCCAACAAATGGCAGGAGATGCCTTTGCCCTGACATTGTTGGAAACCGCGAAGACTTATGACTATCAAATAGCCTCGTCAAGGCTGGATATCAAACTGACAGTTATTATAGGCATTGGAGAACTCCAGGATCCAGGAGGCGAGATCCTGCCAGCCACCAGTCGATTGCAAGGAGACCCCCAAACGTGGCGCAGTCTCACGCTTCGTCCCAAGCCGCCCATTCCCCAAAAACAATCCTGGGCCCATCGATGGAATCCTTATAGGCAATGTTCGTGGCCACCCGAAGATCGACGAATTGAATCGTTTGCCGCACATGTCCGGCAACAAAGCAAGCAGGTCTTGGGGGCTGATTTGGCAAGAGTCGAAAAATTTAGTACCTCGTTGGAAGATGGGATTGATTTGCGGGAGACCCTGCGAGAATGGGCCACGAAATCCCAACGATCCATCTATGATCTCCAAGTCAAAGTCGCTCCCCCAGCCAGAGGGACCATTGAAGTCCTGGTGTTTCTCTTTGAAGTGCCGGCAGACCCGAATGTGTATACCTGGCGAACCACCTGGTTTGCGGAGCATCAGGAAGAATCGACCTTATGCTTTTATGCGACACCCTTTTCGACTCAAATGATCGGGCCTGGAATAGGGCAAGCTCAGTATGGCGGGACGATGTTTTTGTATCCGGCCCGTCCAATCCCTGATATTTGGGAAAACCCTTCATTTAATTTTACGACGACATTGGAGGAACGGCTGTTGGCAGGGGCCTGTGCTCATTCACAGGAATCCTATGTCGCCGTGGTCTCTCCAGTTCCACTCAAAGTCGCCTGGCGCAATATTGCCCGAC
>JBFJON010000337.1:0-3184 GCA_041617575.1 Nitrospirales bacterium
ATTTTCCTTCGAAATCTCCTATATGATTTTTTAGCTTATTCTCTACAAACTGCCTGTATTCAGCGGTGCTCCATTCTTTTCTTGATAGGGCTAAAATGGATAAATCATTCGGTGCAAGCTCCGCCTCCACCAAATGAATTAAAGCCGGGAAAAGGTAACGAGTGGCCAGATCGCCGGATGCTCCAAAGATGACTAATTGACGAATCATCACTGTACTTTTCTGAATATGCTATAAACGGTTTCAGGAACTGTGCGATGAATGTTGCTTTGCATGACTTTCAGGATTTGAATTCCTAAGAAGTAACCATCCTCCAATTCCTGCAACGAGCGATATCACGAGGATCCCTGTCTTGGCTGATATGACAAGAGCAGAATCCTGAAAGGCCAAATTTGCGATAAAAATGGACATAGTAAACCCTATTCCTCCTAGCCAACCCACTCCATAAATTTGTCGCCAGGTCACACCTTCGGGAAGAGTTCCCATACCCATGCGAACCGCAACCCAAGTGAAGAACGTTATCCCAACCTGCTTACCTACCAGCAAACCAACCATAATTCCCATGGGCACGGAATGGGACAGCACATCAAAAAAATCACCCTTTATCTCAATGCCTGCATTGGCCAACGCAAACAGAGGCATCACACCAAAGGCCACCCATGGGCTTAAAACGTTTTCAATGCGTTGAAGTGGACTCTGAACGAGTTCCCCACTGACTTTGACGGCTTCAGCCGCTTCTGCTTGTTTAGCATTGGACAGTACGGTGGAATGAGCCGCATTTTCCTGTTCGAAGACGCCTAAAAATTTTTTAACTTTTTTCTTAAATTCTCTCTGACGAATCTTCGCTTTGGTAGGAATAGTCAAAGCAACCAGAACACCAGCAATGGTGGCGTGGATGCCGGATAATAAAAAGGCGAGCCACACACCTCCGATTCCCAAGAAGGAATAGACGACCGGATGACGGACTCCCAACATATTCGCCAGCATCAAGCTGAGCATACCGATGCATGCTACAACAAGTGGTCCCATGACAATATGGTCCGAGTAAAATAGCGCAATAATCACGATCGCCCCTAGATCATCCACGATCGTAAACCCCACGAGAAAGACTTTGAGCCCAAGAGGAATTCGGTCCCCTAATAGAGCTAAAACTCCTAACGCAAAGGCGATATCGGTGGCCATGGGAATACCCCACCCCGTTTCTCCAGCCTCTCCGAAATTAAAGAGGAGGTAGAGTCCTGCGGGCACCAACATGCCTCCTAACGCGGCCGCAGCGGGCAGCAATGCCTGACGAGGCTCCGACAACTCCCCTACTAAGAGTTCTCGTTTGATTTCTAAGCCCACGACAAAGAAAAACAACGCCATAAGACCGTCGTTGATCCACTTGAGCAATGGCTTTTCGAGCACGGCTTCTCCAATTCCAATGATGACCGGTGTTTGCCACCAAGTGACATAATACTCAGCAAATGGAGAATTGGCCCACAACAAGGCGATGATCGTCACAAAACACAACAGAATGCCGCTACTGGCTTCGTATTGAATGAAACGGTTGAAGGGCGAAAGCACCGCCTCAATCGGAGCTGGGTCTGTAGATTCCTTGGCTTTTTCGATCAGACTCATGTGTTACTGAATTGGATATGTTAAAAAGAATTACATCGCCTCCAAAAAATGGGGATAATACCCTGCCCAGCCACACTACACTACAAGGAATCCGGAGTAAGGGGGCAAACTCACATTCCCGGAAATAATGGAAATTTTTCGCATATGTGCCTGTTCTAGTACCCCAAGCGTAAGAAACGCCTTGATTGCCCAAATTTGTTCAACAATGATTCTCAGCCTTATTGATATCCATTTCATAAAATACCCCTGTTGTTGTTTTTCCAATTAAGACGAGTCGAAAGCAATCATTACAAAGCCTTTTCAACTTTCAAACAACGGATTAATACCAACATTGTGCACGACTATCTCCAATGGTTGAATATTTCAATTAAACTAAAATAATTGCTGTCATATTCCAGTCCCGATTCATTGTACTCTCAAATATCCATACCTAATTACACAATCTCCTAGCGAGGATAGTGATAACTATAATCATACACATTTTAGACACCTTCTATTAGGGTAAACACAATATTCCGAAAAGGAGCACAATAATGGATTTTTCACAGGTGGCCAACACATTGGATCATTTTTTCACTTACCCCCTCTTTACTATTAATCAAACCCCGATCACCATATCCTCTTTAACGTTTTTTGTGTTCATCATGGGTGGTTTTTGGATGATGAACACTCTCCTACGACGATTTCTCCGCAACCAATTACTGAAACGTTCTAAGATGCCTGTGGCCACCCAATACACGTTATCCCGAATTATTCAATATGTCCTTCTCTTTGTCGGATCTATCATTGCCTTTCAAGTCATCGGAGTTGACCTCAGTGGGCTGGCAGTGATTTTTGGCTTTCTCTCTGTTGGGATTGGATTCGGGCTACAAAACCTCACCTCCAATTTCATTGCCGGACTCATGTTGTTATTTGAACAACACATCAAGGTAGGAGACCGTATTACGGTGGGAGATACGGAAGGAGATGTGACAGAAATAAATATCCGGTCAACGACCATTCGCTCGCTCAACAATATTGCTATTGTCGTTCCCAATTCCGAATTCATCTCTTCCACAGTCATCAATTGGTCTCATGGAGATCCGAAGACACGGCTCGAAATTGAAGTTGGCGTCTCGTATAACTCTGAACTGGATAAGGTCATGGAATCCCTTTTAGAAGCGGCAAAAGAACACCCCTCAACCTTATCTCACCCTGAGCCAAAAGCTTGGCTCATGAGTTTCGGGGACTCAGCTTGGAACATGCGATTATTAGTCTGGGTGCGAGATCCCCAAGGGCGCCGGCAGGTACTTTCGGATATCAATTGTGCCATCGTGAAGAAATTTAGACAAAATGGAGTTGAAATTCCTTTTCCCCAACGAGACCTCCATGTTCGAACCCCATTGCCTCTTCCTATTTCTTCGGTTGAGGCTTAGGTTCACCAATCAACCACCAGAGAACACTTGAGGCCACTCTCGTGGTTTGAGAAACCACCACCTCGTTGCTACACTGGCCTCGACTGAGAATCAATCATATTTGCCTGATTAAGGAGGTATGCTCAACAGACTTCCTATCCCTTCTGTCTCC
>JBFJON010000338.1:0-3182 GCA_041617575.1 Nitrospirales bacterium
GCGGATTGGACTTTTTGTTGCCCGCGATAGGTGCCACCGGTTTTTTCAAAGGCGCCACAAAATTCGTCCGTGAGTTCTTGATCCAAGAATTTGAGTGGTCGGTCAGCCATGTCGATCATGGTGACCTGGACACCGAGGAGAGCAAAGATCGAGGCGTATTCGCTGGCAATCACGCCACCACCCAGGACGGTCAGCGATTTGGGTAAATAGACCAATGACAGAATCGAGTCACTGTCGAAAATATGCTCATGGTCGATGGGTATTTTATCGGGAACCCGAGGGCGAGACCCTGTCGCAATCACGATATTATTTCCGGCAATCGTTGTCGTGGTCCCATCAAGCCCTTTCACCTGTACCTCTCGATCGGAAACAAATTTGGCTCGGCCATGGAATCGTTCAATGTTGTTGCGAGCCAACTGTTCCGTCATGAACGCCCCATGCGCACGAACGACCTTATTCAGTCGAGTCATCAGACTGGCGATTTTCACATCATCCCGCATGCGAAATTCAAACACGTCGGTAGCCTGGAGGAATTGCACCATTTGTAAGGCGCTTTCCCGTAATGTTTTGCTGGGAATTGTGCCCTGATACACGCAAGCCCCTCCCACTTCGCGGTTTTGTTCGATGAGAGCCACACGGTTGCCCGACTTGGCTCCTTGGATAGAGGCTTTCTGTCCGGCTGGACCGCTACCAATCACAACGAGGTCATAGGGTGGGGAGGAACTCATACGAGGAAGGCTTCGATGCTCTGTTGAATGTCTTCGCGTAATTCTAGGAGGGCATCCATATCATCAGGGTAAAAATTTAAATCGTGGATCACAGGTAAGGCGCGAAGGGCCTCTTCATTAAGAGAAGAGGAGCTTAAGGCATACGATGCTAAATGATCAGCTAGACAAGTAATGATGGTGCCTTTTGTAGGGATGGTGGCCTGGTGGTAAGTGTCATCGGAGTAGAGACGAATGGCTTCTTGGACGGGTTCGGGTAATTTCCAGACTTCGGCTAACTTGGTGCCTGCCGAAATATGAAATTCCTGAATAATGGGTTCGAGTATTTTCCAAGATGGAGATACCTCATGATTTGACTGAGATGTCAAGATGAGGTGCAAGAGAACCGGTTTGCCAATGGTATGGAGCAAGCCGCAGAGAAAGGCGTTTTCCACATTATGGCGAATGCGGCGAGCAATCTCTTTTCCGTACAATCCGGTGGCTAGGGCCTGGCACCACAAGCCACGAATTTCCTTTTCATAGCCTTTGATAGTAAAAATGCCGCTTTGGACGGACACGGAAAAGGCAAGGCCGGCCAGCATAGTCATCCCCAACCAGGCAATGGCCTGTTGCAGGGAGACGATTGGAGAACGCGGAGCATACGCGGGAGAATTGGCAATGCGCAGGATTTGTCCGGCTAGAGCTTGATCCTGCTGAATGAGGGTAGAAAGCTTGTTGGCGTCCGCATTAGGGTCACCCGCAAGCTGGAGAACTTGGTTGGCCACCACAGGTAACAAAGGGATGTCCAATGTTCCCTGGTCTAACTGGGTCGTGATACGTGTGCGGAGAGCCTGACTCTCTTCCTGTTGGGTGGGAATGGTCGAAACGAGAGGCATAGCGTATCTTGTCGGTTCCTAGGTGGTAACCTTTAAAATTGCGTGACGGACCCTTAACCAAAAACCTTGATAGAGTATATTCAACAAGACGAAATTCAATGTGAACCGGTAACCATAATCTAGGCCATGATCTGGGAATGAGTTGTGCTAGGTTTGGTTCCCCTTCTGGATCTTTAAGTAAATCTGGAAGAATCTTAAAACGAGCACGTAGTCGGGCATAACGGGTTTTTGTGATCCAAGGCAAAGACCCTGGGGTAGAAATACAGCATGAACCGTTTGATTGGAAAAGTGGCGATCGTGACGGGGAGCAGTAGTGGGATTGGGAAAGCCATAGCCCTGCGTTTCGGGGATGAAGGTGCGAAAGTGGTACTTGCAGCTAGGCGTCTCCATCTGTGCGAACAAACGGTTACGCGTATTCGGGCAAAGGGTGGCGAGGCCCATGCAATTCAAACGGATATATCCGATGAGCCCCAAGTAAACGCTCTCATTCAGCAAACCGTTACACGATATGGCCGATTGGATATTCTTGTAAATAATGCCGGGATTTTTGGAGGAGGGCGATTGGTTGACACAGACACCAAGACCTTCGATGACGTGATAGCCACGAACTTACGAGGAACTTTTTTATGTTGTCGTGCCGGGTTTCAACAGATGAAACAGCAGAGGGGCGGCCTCATCATGAATATGTCGAGCGTGGCTGGAGTGCAAGCTTGGAAGGGGACCGGGACTTACAGTGCTTCCAAACATGGGATTATGGCGCTGACAAAATCACTGGCTGATGAAGGTCGAGCCTTCAATATTAAAGTCAGTGCCATTTGTCCGGCTGGAGTGGCGGACGAACTTGTCGATGCTTCGGCTGAAGAGCGTCTTCTGAATGAAAAGATCGATCCCTATGATATTGCTGAAACTGCCATCTACCTGGCTGAGCTAGGGCCTCAGTCTGTTGTCCATCAGATTGTGGTTGATCGATTAGGTGCGGATTGGTAAAGAAAATTAGGGTAGCAGATAAAAAAGACTAATCTAAAAAAAGAGAACAGCCCTTGGGAATCTTTAATACTTGAAATTCCCCAAGGGCTGCTCAGGTTTCAGACAAGATAAGAATAGAAAAAGCGAAGATTAATCTTTGTCCTTGTCTTTGTCCTCGTCTCCGCCTTTATCATCCTCCATTTTCGGTCCGTCACCCTTTTCGTCATCCTTGGTGTCGTCCTTGTCGTCACCTAGGGGGACTTGGATGGAGAATTGATCGCTGGAGGAACCCAACGACTTGGCGAAGGTCATTCCGCTGAAGCTCAGTCCAATAAGTAAGGCCAAAAGAATTGTAAAAAGTTTAACCATAATACCACCCTCCTAAAAATAAGATTGTTGAAGATCCCCTCTTGGATGATATCCAAGGGGTGAAGCTAAATGAGCAAAACATATACCAGCATTTACCAGGTTTCTCTGGCCAAAAACTACTAAATTTATCTCCTTGATTTTATAATGATTTCGGTTGGAGTTTGCTCCACAAACATGGCCCAACCTCCAGGCGCCTAAATATTGGCTTATCGTTTTGTATGAAAAGCCATTCAGAGAAGCGCAGGAA
>JBFJON010000339.1:0-3181 GCA_041617575.1 Nitrospirales bacterium
ACTCGCTGATGTGATTTCTCAAGATCCAGGGATGGCAGCGCAAATCTTGTTCATGGCCAATTCCGCCTATTATGGAGGGGCTCGCCACAAAGTCACCACTGCCTTACAGGGCGTGAACCTACTCGGCTTTTCCTCGATTGCCAACTTGGCGCTTTCCTTCTGTTTTTATCGTCTTATTAAAGACATGAAAGACAAATCCACGTCAGGAATCGATCATGTACAATTTTGGCGGCGATCAATTTTTGCCAGTATGGCCGCTCGTGCAATTGGGAAACACTTTGCCCATGCCGATACGGAACTTATGTTCCTTGCCGCTCTCCTACAAGATATCGGAATATTGGCATTAAACGAAGTGGCACCTGATCAACTCATAGCTTTACAGGGACATACACTTGAGGGTCATGCCGATTTATATCGGCTGGAGCTGGAACATCTAGGCGTTGACCATTCGCAAGTCGGTGCCTGGCTGGCACAACAATGGCAACTACCCGAAGAATTTCAAGTCGCTATCCTTTATAGTCACACGCCAGAATTGTTTGAAACACCACCAGATTTTCAATCGCTCGTAGATGTCGTCGCGCTATCCGGTTTGATTGCGGATATTTGGATGACTCCTCACACCGAAGCGGCGATTGCCACTGTCCGCGAGAAAAGCCAAGGTCGCTTGACTGTTCAACCAGTAGAGTGGGGACCGATTTTAGAGCAAATCATGGCAGGCATTCCCCAGATTGCCAGTTTTTTTCACACGCGACTTGGGAGTTTTGAAGAGATCACTCACGTACACCGCTTGGCAATGAAACAGCTTGCGCCGTCGACCCAACCGCAAACGACCTAAAGGCCTGGTCTTCACAAATCGTCAGGTTTTCGACGTTAGGTATCCTAAGACACCCCTACGGTATCAAGCGCCAGGCACATTTGATTGCGCCCGCTCTCCTTTGCTCGGTACAACGCACGGTCCAGACGTTCTATCCAGGTTGGAACCGTTTCTCCAGGCATCAATTCGGCCACACCGACGGACACCGTAACTGGTATGCTAATCTCCTGATAACGAAAACTTTCGCCACGCACGGCCTCCAACAACCTATCCCCCAATCGCTGACAGACTTCAAGATTGGCTCCGGGGAGTAATACACAAAACTCCTCACCTCCATAGCGTGCCACGAAATCCGTCTTTCTGGGAAACGTCGAGACCAAACGATCGGCAAGCTGCTGGATTACCGCGTCTCCAGCCGGATGGCCATGGGTATCATTAATGAGTTTGAAGTGATCGATATCGACCATGAAGACACAGGCGGAGCTTTTCGAGAAAAAACTCATGCTGGCGGTGCGTTCTAACTGCAAATCTAAGGCCCCACGATTATAGAGGCGCGTGAGCGGATCCAACTCCATTTCTTTTCGAACACTCCCTAGTTCCTTTTCAACCTCTTGCAATTTTTCGCCCAGCCGTTTGACCCGTTGTTGTTGTCGCTTTTTACGTTCATCGATCACCACATTCATACCTTGAACGACTGCTAACAAGGCCTGCTTGACCTCACGAAACGATCCACCTTCTGTAGCCTCACGCAATTGGTTAAGATAATTATCCACTTGTTGATCAGATTCTTGATCTTCAACAATGGCTCGCCCTACCGTGTTTGTAAATTCCCACAGAACATTTCGCACATCTTGTAGATTACGATTGACATAATTTTTTTCCTGTTGGCGATGTCTATTCACAAAATTGGTGAGTTCACCCCAGTCCCGTCGAATGGGTCCTTCCTCAACCTCGGCATCTTCATCACGGATTGCCACCCCTACCAATACATGCATAGCCCAACGTTCAAACTCCTTTTCAATCTCTTCTTCCGAACGCTCTTCCAAATCAAACGAATGCCGCCCAAGACAACGCAGAATCCTGCCCAAAGATTCTAGGGCTTTATCGGCATCTTCTACCTCAGCAGTTCCATTGGTTGCATTTGTCTTTGGAACATTCATTGTTTCCTGACCTTTCTAATCGGTTTTTTCCCCTGACCGAGATCCAAGCATAGATTCCCCCTCTTACACCAACCGGTTTGTAGGCAATGAAGGCTGTGGATTTTCGGCATGCCAATCGGGCCCCATGAAGGGAGCATGCGGGATCATCTGTTTGATTCCGTTATCGGCTATTCCTGTAGGTCTCTTAAAAGATTTTTGCTATGATCGTCAGCGAAAACAAGGGTGACCATCATCTTTTTGGACCTTATCTGAGTGATGCATCCATCCCTCAAGCATCATCCACTTTCACTTTATTAATATTTTATGAGCCAACCTCGCCTCATTTCTAGCCGACAGAACCCTCAGTTTAAACGCTGGATCTCTTTACTTGAGTCACAAGGAGTCAAAACCCACAAACAATGCCTGGTATCCGGGAAAAAACTTTGGAAGGAAATCCCGCCGTATTCAGGAGTATCCATCTGTGAAATCTTGTTTCCCCCATCCTACGAGGTCCTGGAAGATCCTTCGTCTCAGGCAACCCGCTTTGCGCTCCCCAAGGAGCTCTTTAATGAATTGGATGTATTCGGTACCAAAGAGCCGTTGTTAGTCTGCACACACTCCTCGATACCACCATTTGATCTGACCCAACCCCCCATGGGCCTGGAAATCCTCTGCCCCATTGGTGACCCAGGTAATATGGGCGCACTCCTTCGCTCCTCTCGGGCATTTGGCGTACGCACCGTGATCCTTCTTCGCGAAGCCGTACATCCCTTTCATCCCAAGGTCATTCGAGCCAGCAGTGGGGCCGTCTTTGTCCAATCGCTAAATCAAGGGTGTTCAATTACCGAATTACATCGGCCTGAAATTTTGAAATGGATTCACGCCTTGGATATGGATGGTGAGGATGTAGCAACCATATCCTGGCCACAACACGTCCGCCTTCTCCTTGGCGAAGAAGGCATTGGGATTCCCTCATTCCAGTTTCAGCAACGACTCAGCATTCCACAATTCCACATGTCAATCCCGTTGAATGCCACAGTAGCCAGCAGCATCGCGCTCCACTCCTACCGCCAACAGCATCGACAATAACCAGACAGGTTCATTAGTCAGATTGAATAAATGACCGACAAAGACATCTCTAGCAAAATGGAGAATATTCATGATTCAAGCGGGCGTGTATCGTCACTATAAAGGAAACACCTATCAGGTCATTGGGATCGCTAAGCAT
>JBFJON010000340.1:0-3172 GCA_041617575.1 Nitrospirales bacterium
AGATGAGAAGGGCGTTGATGCCTCATTCAAAAAAGGGCAGTCGGTTATCCGCTGGCATGTATTTGATGCATACATTCTCTCTGATGTCGGCATGCCTCACCTCATTGGTATTGTGTACACAACGCCGCTCTTATGGATTGTGAAATTCAACACCAGTTTTCTGGGTGTCATGAGCCAACTCCACCGAGTTTATATCAAAAAAATCCTGCCATGCTATATGTCAGGCAACCAAAGGATATAGACGCCTTCTCCGGAACATCCGGCAGCGGCAACTTCCCCTCTTAATCAGTTAGGGCATAGGCCAGGTTCATGACAGTCAATCCCCCAGTTTTGCATAAATGGCTGAAACCCCCCTTCAAGGATAAGGATGCGGTGACGTTGGGTACATGGAAAGTTCGTTGTCTTACAAGAAGGTGTTATGATCTTTCTAAATGGAGTGCGTTGGCTTTTCCCCGGGCATTGAAAAGGAAAAACAGGAAAACCAGAAAGTAGCAAATGTTTAAAACGATTATTGAACCTTTTCGTATTAAAATGGTCGAACACATCCGAATGACGACCGAATCCGAACGTCGAACATTGATTGCCGACGCGGGCTACAACGTGTTTCGGTTGCATTCCCATGATGTCCTGATTGATCTTCTAACCGATAGCGGCACCGGGGCCATGAGTGCCCAACAGTGGGCAGCCATGATGCGGGGGGATGAAAGTTACGCGGGGAGTCCGTCGTTTTACCGGTTTGAAGGTGCCGTACAGGAATTAATGGGATTCCCGCTTGTCATTCCGACCCATCAGGGAAGGGCGGCTGAACGCATTCTGTTTTCCACACTCTGCAAAGCCGGCGATATTGTTCCCAACAATACGCACTTCGATACCACGAGGGCCAACGTGGAATTTTGCGGAGCCCAGGCGGTGGATTTGCCTTGTCGCGAATTGGCTGATCTGTCCAGTGAGTTTCCCTTCAAAGGGAATATGGATGTGAAAGGCTTGCGAGCCATATTTGAAAAAGCTGGCAGCGAGCATATTCCGTTGGTGATGATCACTGTCACGAATAATTCCGGAGGTGGTCAACCGGTGTCGATGGCCAATATGAAAGAAGTGGCTGCGGTGTGTCGCGCCTTTGACCGCCCGCTGTATTTAGATGCGTGCCGGATTTCAGAAAATGCCTATTTCATCAAACTGCGCGAATCGGGGTATGCGGAAAAATCGGTCGGCCACATTGTTCGGGAAATGTGTGACTTGGCCGACGGCTGTACCATGTCTGCAAAAAAAGACGCCATCGTGAATATTGGAGGGTTTCTCGCGACACGCCATGCGGAATTGGCCCAACAGGGGAAAAATCTTTTGATTTTGACTGAGGGGTTTCCCACATATGGGGGATTAGCCGGACGAGATTTGGAAGCGATGGCCGTAGGGTTACAGGAAGGCATGCAGGAAGATTATTTACAGTATCGCATTACGTCCACAGGGTATTTGGGCGACCATTTACATCAAGCAGGCGTGCCGATCTTGCGACCGCCAGGCGGACATGCCATCTATCTGGACGCCGCCCGCTTCGTGCCTCACCTGCAACCGCTGGACTTGCCCGGTATTTCGCTCTGTGTGGAGTTATATGCATTGGGTGGCATTCGGGCGGTGGAAATCGGCACCGCGATGTTTGGAAAGCGAAATGTAGAAACCGGCGAAGAAGAGCCGGGCCCTCGAGAACTGGTGCGACTGGCTATTCCCAGGCGGGTCTACACACAAAGCCATGTGGATTATATCGTGGAAGTGGTAGAAGAAGTGTTCCGGCGTCGTGAGCGCTTGAAGCCGTTTCGCATTCTTGAACAAGCTCCATTTCTTAGACACTTTACCGCTCAATACGGGATGGTGGAACGACCATCAGAACAAGCGTTGCCCAAGTGAGGCATGAAGCCAAGCTTGGGTGTCCCCATTACTCCAGAAACCTCTAGGCTTGGTGCCCCTGGCGAGTTCCTCATCACCTCTGCCCGCGCGCTCCTTAGGCTAACGCTTTATCCCATCCCTGAACCGCTACAATTGCCTTCTTTAAGCTGGAATTTTTGGGAGGCACCTGTTTGTATTGGAAAATATACATTCTTCTAGAATCAGGGGAATGCGGATGGGCGGGGTAAAATCGTGACAACATCGAGCCTGTGCGACTCCTACCAACTTCTCTAAAATCAGGGAATCGAAATCAGAATTTAAAATAGCGTTTTCCTGCCTTCTGCCACCCTACACTCCCCTACAAAGGTCCTCTCAAACATTAGCGCTTTTATTCAGGTACGCCATCATCAGGAAAAAGGCAATGAATTTCTGCTGCCGCTGATGAGCCAAAAAGCCGTAAGTACTAAATCGATTCGTAATTGAGGAAAGGCTTAGGGGATTTGCTGAAATCCTACTCCCGCCGGACCGTATGAGTTTTTGCCCACAAAAGGGGAAAAATCTCTCCTGCGGGGAGACTTTTCCACCTGAAGGTTATTTGCTGGAACGCGCTTTACCGGCAACAGACTTTAATGCTGCTCCGCATTTAAAATTAACCGTCTTAGAGGCTTTAATCTTAATGACCTCGCCAGTTCCAGGATGACGGCCTTTTCTCGCGGGACGGGATTTGATTGAAAAGGTTCCAAACCCAACCATCTGAACTTCCCTGTCTTTCTTAATTCCAGTTTCAATCGCGGATAGTACGGCATTAAGAGCGCGGGTTGCTGCCGCCTTGGACACCAAACCAGAAGCCTTATTGGACACTAGTTGTTCGACGAGACCTTCTTTGTTCATAACCTCTTTTCCTCCTAAGGTGAGTCTTTGACAATTGCCACATAAAGTATAGGTTTTCCCGATGACTTTTCAAGAATTTGTCAAAAAAATCTTTGTATACATGCCTTGCGCTCTAGTCATCATAGGGGTTTGACGGCGCTGTACATGGCGAATTCCTCATTGCCAAGGGGGGTAAGGGCAGATAGTTTAATTTCACAGAGAGGCCACCCTTTCATGGATCATCTTTGCAGCGGCTACATGTGGGTCCACTCCAATGGATGCCCATGACTGGATCATCGAAGGAATAATGGCGAGGCTTTTGCCTATTTTAACCTTTATAGGGTGGAGACGCGGCCTTTGAGCATCAGGCGGCCAGGCCTGGTAGCTCCCTTCGATTTTGACAGGAATAATAGGGACGCTC
>JBFJON010000341.1:0-3150 GCA_041617575.1 Nitrospirales bacterium
GCCAGGCATTCGTCGGTAAAGAAAAAATAGGGCGTGTCATGCATCTTTGACAACGATTCTAGTTCATCCACGACTTTCATAGGATCTTTTTGGCGGAAATTCTGGTGATCCAACGTCAGTGCGCAAAATGCGCAATCCTTGTAATAGCAGCCTCGTGAGAATTGAACAGGCAAAACGGTGTAGGGAGCCAAATATTGGTTCAAGGGAAACCCTTTATAATTGGGAGCCGGGTGTTCCGCGAGGTTTTCGGAATAAAAGGGTTGATTCACCATAATTTTCCCATCTTGCCGCCAAATAAGATTAGGAACCTTACTGAAGTCTTTTCTGCCTTCCAATTGGTTAATCATTTCTAGGAGGGCAGTTTCACCTTCAAATACAATAAAATCATCTGTGATTTCGAATAAACGGTCACAACGCCTTAGGTTATCCACCAGTCGAGTAAAAATACTCCCCCCAACCGTGATATGAACCTGTGGAAATTGCTCTTTGATCAACCTGCAGAGGGTTAACCCAGGGATAATCTGGGAGGTAGCGGTAATCGAGACACCGACAAAATCAGGAGTATCTTCGGTTAAGGAAGGTAAAAAGAACTTTCGGTAGAGATCCAGATAAGGATTTTGGGTTTCATCATGAACAGCTTTTATAATATCCCGTGAAGCATAGATGGAATAGGAAAGTTGGTTATCAACCACGGTCATTCGTGTGGGAAAATAGAGAGAAGAAACAACATCTAACCATCGATCAATGACAAAGAGAGACTCTCGATACCGATTTTCGTCAAAAAAGTCTTGGCCCCGAAGGGACGCTTTGGCGGGTTCCACTTCATCAATTAAATGAGGAAATCGATCTAATGATTCAACCGCTTTTGCGTAATGTTCTTTACTTCCCGGCCCAGTTTCCCCCTCAACGGACTGCTCAAGTTTTCTAACCAAATCTATAAGCTGTTGATGAATATCGAGCCCAAAACTTTTTGTTAACATCCTATCCAATAATTCGATATTCAGATCTCGTTGTTCTTGAACCGGAACACCGGATTGCTCAAGAAATGCGGAAAGACATGGAATGCTCAGGTACGGCTGAGAAGGATGCCAACTCGGAGGAAATAAAAGAGAAATGTTCACAACGCAACTCCCAGTTATTTAGGGAAGACAAAAAGACCAGCTATTGGAGTGTAATATAAATTTATACACGCCAGATTCTTCTCAATGCAACTAAAGAAGATATCTTGAAGACAAATAGGGAGAAAACTCTTGACAACATTACCTCTTTTTAATTCCAGACATTCCAGCTTGAAGGTTATTTTTTAGAAAAAATTAAAAAAAAACCTCCGGTAACCCACCCCATGGACGAGGCAAATCACCGGAGGTTTGATCTGTATTTATAGAGTCCTATTTACTTAAAAGACTCTAAAGAAAAAGCATAAGACAATGCTACTTATGGCATCTGAGCGGTAAACCAGGTCGAAATCCCCTTCATGCCGTTCCGCTCGACGTTCGAACCATCCCATACGGCAAATGCCACTGGGAAGCTTGAACCTGCTTTGAACTGCACATCGTTAGGGTCATTCGTTGCCAAGCTCCGTTTCATTACCACGCGCCAGGTTGGGCCACTGCAACAGCCTCCCTTCAACGCACCATACGGTTCCCACAAGCCATTACCCATCACATCTTGGGAAGCTTGGGTGGTCAATGTGCTGAACCCATTGGCATTCAAATCTTCCACCGAACTCACCCGCATGTCCGGATCAGACATGATGTTACCGGACCAAATCCCAGGATTAAATGGCCCTAAGCTCCGACCAATCCGATCCGGATAAGTCACACCACCTGCTGGCTCTTCATAGTAGTAATCCCAGGCAATCGAAGGATATTGGTTGTCCACATCCCACATGCCAGCAACGCCACGGCCTTGATCCTTTTGCCATTCGGCATTCCACCGCCAAATATTCACGGTTCCACCCGATTGCCCCATACATTGGAACGGTGGCGCTCCAGCTGTTTGCACAGGGAATTGCACCGCCACTTGATCCCGGAAATCTTGTGGGCCAATGGTGGTGTTATTCAAAGTTTGATCTCCCCAGTTCGCCCATACGCCGATCTCTTTGCCATTGGTGGCCATTTTGATCATGACGGTTTTGACGGAAATGTTGGGGTGCATGGGAGTGGTAATCGTTTGGCCACTTAATGGAGCCACGATCCCTGGAACTGACTCCCACACAGGATTTGCCGCATCCATGGGGATTGGGCCGGAAATGTTGCCAACCGGAATTGTTACCGGTTGTGAGACGGCCAACGGAATCTGCCCAAGCGTCAAGCCTACGCAAACCACAAGGACAGACAGAAGAACGCCAAACACCAGTCGTTTGTTACGCGTCTGCACCAATCTCATAATGACGCATCCTCCTTTTGATAAAAGATTAAAACCGAAAGGACTGCCAAAAACCTGTCTCTAGAAACCAGCTAAACAATTCAAATTATCCCACTTATAAAACTTTAGGCATTCCCGGATTGCTCAGGTGTTCCACTTTCTTTGTCTAAATAGGCATCTGCACCTACTTCGTTCATCAGCAAACTTAACTCGTTGCCTTGATCTTGGGCTCCACATTCAAACGTTTGGCCTTCCGGGTTCATGTAAATAGCCGGACGATAATCCGTTTCTGAATAGGGCTGCGGGGTAACGCCAAGATAGGCAATATCGAAGGCCATCCAATCTGATGTAAAGTCGGCTAAAATTTTATAAAACCCGTAATCAGCCTTACGCTTTAACATTCCCGAAAACAATGGCACCCACCGACCGATATGTTCTTTGACAAATTTTTTCTCTGCCTCAAAAACCGTCTTTAGCTTTTCTCCTCCATCATGAAGAATTGCATAAGACTCCTTATACGACAAGTAATGCATAAACTCTAATTCTACGCTCAAATGATCTAGCCGCTCATGAATATCTGGAGAAAGTTGCAGACCAAAGGCACTATAGAACCCTGCTATATCACCCATGACATAAGATTGACCGAACACATGATCATTTCCAAACAACGTTTCATATGGTGGGCAATCCAATGCAATTACATTACTAAAGACTCGGCGATGTTCATCACGCAAGTCTTGAATGTTCCAATTTTCCCCTTCAGACGAAATCCATTCTTCGATA
>JBFJON010000342.1:0-3148 GCA_041617575.1 Nitrospirales bacterium
CCTCTCCAATTTCGACGACGGTGGCTTCCAGTAGGTTGAGAACACTGGTTTGAAAAGCTGGTTGACTCGAAACGATACTCACGTCCTTGGCTAGAATTTGTACCCGTAGCCGTTCTCCAATTTTTCGATGTTGGTGGGGGACATGGAGGTGCCCGCCAGAGAAGGCCAGTTTTGTGAGGCCAAATTTCTGATCTTGCTCGGCTACGGTGGTGTCGACGAGTGCCCCAAGATGATTTTCCGGAATAAGATGCCGAATATTCAGTTTGGAGAACACGTCCTCAATCGGTCCCACTTCCATCACCCTTCCTTCTTTCAGTAGCACCACGGTTTTCGCCAGTTCCACTATTTCATACAGGTCATGACTGACATAGACGATGGGAATGTGAAATTCCGAATCTAGTCGTTGAATGAATGGAAGGATTTCTCGCTTTCGTGGCAGGTCAAGGGAGCTGAGTGGCTCATCCATGAGCAAGAGCTGCGGGCTGGTTAATAATGCGCGGCCGATGGCGATCCGTTGTTGCTCTCCTCCGGACAAAGAAGAAGGGCGACGATCGAGCAGCCTTCGTATATCCAAGACCTGAACGACTTGATCGAGTGTAATGCGACGTGCTGCTTCCGACGTGCGTTTCCATCCATATTGTAAATTAGCGAGGACGTTCAGATGAGGAAAAAGGCGAGGTTCTTGGAAGACGTAGCCAATAGAGCGTTGGGATAGCGGGAGGAAAATACCTTGGCTTTCATCTTGCCAAATGTGGCTATTTAGAACCATCGAGCCCGTGGGTGAACGTTCTAGTCCTGCCAGGCAACGTAGTAATGTGGTCTTCCCGCATCCTGATGGGCCAAAGACCGAGATGATGCCTTCGGCGGGAACAGCGATGTTCACGTGCAGATGAAACGCAGGAAACCCGAGATCAAAGTTAGCGGCTAATTGATTCATGTGACATGGAGTGGCAGGCGTCGGTTCGCTGTATACACAGCGAGGAGGACGATAAAGGAAAAGAGGAGCAAGCCGGCTGAAAGCGCATGAGCTTGAGAATATTCCAGTACTTCCACATGATCATAAATGGCAATGGAGAGGACTTTCGTATGACCGGGAATGTTTCCTCCGACCATGAGGACTACGCCAAATTCCCCCAAGGTATGTGCGAATCCCAACACGATGGCCGTCAAGTATCCACGAATGGCCATTGGGGAGGCGACGGTCAAAAACGTGTCGAGCTTAGAAGCCCCAAGGGCCCAAGCCGCCTCTAGGGGTTTCTTCCCGACGGCTTCGAACGCGCCGTGGAGGGGTTGGACGACAAAGGGGAGTGAATAGAAGGTCGAGGCAATCACCAGCCCGGTGAAGGTGAAAGACAGGGTGGAGCCTGTGAGATCT
The DNA here is from genome assembly GCA_041617575.1 of Nitrospirales bacterium. GTDB lineage: Bacteria > Nitrospirota > Nitrospiria > Nitrospirales > UBA8639 > Nitrospira_E. The sequence continues at coordinate 1,376 of JBFJON010000342.1, forward strand.
TTCCATGGGCCACCGATGAGGCCGTAAGGACCAAGTGCTATTAAAAGATAGAACCCTAAGACCGTTGGCGGTAAGACGATGGGAAGGGCCACGATGGCTTCAATGATGGTCCGTAATCGCGATGAGGTGAAAGTCAGCCACCAGGCAATGGGTGTCCCAACAAGAAGGAGAACGATGACCGTGGCGCCTGCAAGTTGCAAGGTAAGCCATAAGGGGCCTAAATCAAGATCGAACATTTTTAGGGAGTTTACTCCTGGTCAGGTATTCCATACCCATGTTGCTTGATGATGGCATGAGCTGATGGGGTTTTCATATATTCCAGAAAAGCCTGGGCGGCTGCGTTTGTTGCTCCCTGGTTCAACAGGACGGCTTCTTGAATGATGGGATCGTGCAGAGTGGGGGGGACATCCCAACGGCTGCCTAATTGCTGGGTATTGGAACTCAGTACTTGTGATTGTGCCACGAATCCTAATTCCGCATTTCGCGAACTCACAAACTGAAATGTTTGAGTAATATTTTCTCCATACACAAGGCGAGGTTTGATTCTTTCCCATAATCCTAAAGATCGTAGGGTTTGTTCAGCTGCTCTGCCGTATGGCGCAGTTTTGGGATTGGCTATGGCGAGATGAGCAAACGATTGCTGGGTTAGGGTGGTTTTCCCATCGGTGTATATAAAGTTTGTCTCTGGACTCCATAACGTCAGGCGTCCTACGGCATAGGGAAATCGGCTTCCCTGGATTGCCGCCCCTTCCTTTTCAAGTAGTCTCGGGCGCTGTTGGTCTGCAGAAAAAAATAGATCAAATGGAGCGCCATGTTGAATTTGCGCATAGAGCTTTCCGCTAGATCCAGAAATAATCACGATTTGATGATGGGTCTTGTGGGTAAAACCAGATACTAGAACCCGAAATGTTGTAAGGAAATTTGATGCGACGGCGGCTCGAGCTTCCTCCCCATGGGCAGGGAGGATAGGAATGTTGAAACCCAATAGTAGGATTAGACAAAACGCTCGCAACTTTGACCTCTTTCTATAGATTCACAGCCACTCTGGCCTTGTTTGGTTGAGAAAATTACGAGCCTGCAAGCATCAACCCAAAATAAATTTAATGGAAGTATTGTAAATTTAAGATAGCAAAATGTCAATTTAAGATTTTTCTTGGCTATCCGATATTGCCAAATAAGAACAAATTCTAGTTGAACGGTCTAGCCACTTTTCGCTATCGCGTACGCTTGTAGGCACGGTTCTGTATTAGCTAAGTTCGCTTGAGAGGGTAAGACGTCGTTCGAAAAGAAGGGGTGTAAAGAATGTTTCTCTATTGACAAAGAAATAGAAGAATCAACTGGCCTATGCTTCAATCCAAAATAGCGGAGAAAGGGGTTTTTCTTTGCCCTCTGAACCAAGCGGACAAAGAGGAGTGGCAAGCAGACTATTTGTAGGAATTAGGTTCTTAATCTTTCTGACGGCAGATTTTGCCGTCAAAAATTTTGCAAGGAGAGGCACTTCTCGCGAGTTTCCAGGATTTAAGAAGGGGAGGAGCGTTATCTGGTCGCAGTTGAACAATCACATCGATCATGTCGCCAACTTCCAATGTTTTGAGATGGGGTTTTGCTATGTCTTCCACCTGTATCCATTGAATCCCGGAACCCGTGGTGACAAGGAAGTAGCCTTTCTCAGCCTCCAATCACACAATGGGGCTGTAATAGCTTTTGATTGTCGTTGAGACTTCTGCAAAAACCGGAGCACCTGTATTACACACGATGATAAACCCAATGAAA
>JBFJON010000343.1:0-3147 GCA_041617575.1 Nitrospirales bacterium
ACCCCTCTCGTTCGTTCATCCTTGGAACAAACCCCTGGAAGGAAGAGGGGTTTTGATAGTAATAATGAGCAACGCTTCACGAGATACGCAGCCTGTCTAGCCTAACTTGGCACAGACGGCTTTCACTTGGGTGTACAACTCCAATGCCGCATGTCCCATCTCCCGACCCCAGCCCGACTGTTTGTATCCGCCAAAAGGAAGAGCCGCATCAAAAATATTGTAGCAGTTGATCCAGACGGTTCCGGCGCGTAATTCTGCGGCAATACGATGCGCTTTGCTGATATCTTTGGTCCAAACCGCGGACGCCAATCCGTAAATGCTGTCATTCGCAGCGGGTATGACTTCTTCAACATCCTGAAAGGGAATGGCACAGACGACCGGGCCGAAGATCTCTTCTTTGATGACTTTCATGTCGGGTTTCGTATTAACCAACACTGTTGGTTCCACAAAGTATCCGTGTTCTCCGATTTTGCCGCCACCCACCACAGCCTTTGCCCCCTCCATAAATCCTGACTCCAAATAACTGACCACTCGCTGTTGTTGCTCGTCAGAAACCAGAGGTCCCATATCGGTGCTGGGGTCAAGGCCTGAGCCAATTTTGATTTTCTTCGCTTGGTCCGCCACGCCTTCTACCACTTCATCAAAAATACTCTTCTCAACAAACAATCGTGAGCCGGCGCAGCAACATTGCCCATGATTAAAGAAAATTCCGCTGGCTACCCCAGGAATGCCGATGCTGAGATCAGCGTCCTTCAATACGATATTAGGAGATTTGCCGCCAAGTTCCAGAGAGACTTTTTTCAAGTCATGGGCTGCGGCATTCACGATCAATTTGCCGACTTCAGTGGAGCCCGTGAACGCGACTTTATCAACATGGGGGTGTGCGGCGAGAGCGCCTCCCGCGGCTTCCCCGTAGCCGGTTACGATGTTTACCACGCCATCCGGAAAGCCAGCTTCACAAATCAGTTCTCCTAGACGAATGGCCGAAAGAGGTGTTTGTTCAGCAGGCTTGAGGACGATGGTGCAACCAGCAGCGAGAGCAGGGCCTAGTTTCCAGGCAGCCATGAGAAGTGGAAAGTTCCAGGGGATGATCTGCCCCACGACACCAACGGGTTCACGTAGTGTGTAGGCATGGTATTGCGCGCCTGGAGTAAAAGGCACCGAGATGGGAATGGTGTTGCCTTCGAGTTTCGTTGTCCATCCGGCCATATATCGGAACAAATCGATGGCCAAGGGAACATCGGCAACACGGGCGACGGTCAAGGGCTTGCCATTATCCAATGTCTCAAGCTGTGCAAATTCTTCAAGGTGAGTTTCAAGGAGATCAGCCAGCTTCCATATGAGCTTGCCTCGCTCCGAGGTGGTGATCCGTCGCCATGGCCCCTGATCAAATGCTGTGCGCGCCGCTTGCACCGCTTTGTCTATATCGGCTTTTTCCCCTTCAGCCACCTGTGCCAAAACTTCACCGGTAGCCGGGTTAAATGTGGGAAAGGTCTTACCGGAGGCGGCTTCCACCCACTGGCCATCAATGAGCAGTTTGCGAGGACTGGCAATAAACTCTTTGACTCGATCGTCGATACGAAGTTCTGGAGTTGCAATAGTCATGATAAAGCCTCCTGATCAATGTGGTAGATGGGGATAGGGTTGATGCATGTGTTTCCATCTTGCATGTGTTTCCATCTATGAACGGCCGCTAGAAGAGATACAGTTTACTCTGGGAGTATAAGATATTATGGCTCCATGTTTCGGTGCACTTCAAGAGTACCTTCTACATATTGTTAGAAAGTTTAGGCTTCCTCTGCCATGGCCAACAGATTCCGTATTAGCTGCTCTGGCTGATCCCCTTGAGCCATAACTTCCTAGTTTATTTTTTTTGTTAATAGAAGAGCATTCCAATAGCTTGCTCACAAATCGCGGAGCGACTCGTAAAAATTGGCTCAATTCCTTAGTCATTAAGCGATTTTAATGATGCGGTCAGGGAAGGGGCGAAATCGAGTACAGTAAAAATTAAGACGGCGTCTGCCATTTTCTTTAAATTATTGCCCATCATGTGGAAACACGGTACTGGAACCGATGTGATGAAACATGTTTAGCTCCCATGGTCGGAGATATTGTTACGGCAACCGTGCTCACTCTTCTGTTTATTCCAAAAAAGTATCTTATCTGACCGCGGTGGGATTTGATGATATGTAAAGCCAGACCTAAGGAAGACAGGAAGGCTTAAGAAGAGGGAAGGGTATGAGGGGATGTCTCAGTAAGGGAACAATTCTTCACCTTTTGATAAAAAGATGAATTTTAAAACTTTTGGATGTCCCCATTGCGGGAGATTGGGCATTCGAGATGATGAGCCCACGGTCGAATTTGATTATATTCGGTGTGTTCACTTTGGGCATGCGTGTAATTCCAGGCTGAAAATGATGAGGACGTAAGAATTCAGAGGCTCAATTTAAACCAAAGAAGGACATACGTTGTTACTGTATTGCCTTACCACAAGACATCGGCGGTCTATCTATTTTATGCGAACATGTTACTACAGTCCTGACCGAGCTAGGCCTGTGGATCCAAAATTGTTGAAATCATAGCCGGACAATCGACTCCCGAGTTTTTTAGGATCGATGTGATCTTGTTCAATAAGGAGCACAGGGATCTAATTGTGGCGATTGACTACATTCCTCACACCATTAAGAGAAGACCAATAGGCCTTAAAATACCCGTGTTACTCTGATGGCGTTGAGATAGCCTTGGAGGACATCTCGTCTGGCCACAACCCCAACGAGTTGCCCCTCTTCATTCACCACAGGCATCCGAATCAAATGCTTTGCTTCCAACGATTGAATGATGTCCATGGCAGGGGTCTCTGGCGACACGGTGACCGGATTCGGTGTCATCAGGTCACTCGCCTTGACTGATGCAAGGTGCTTTTCCTCCTTTATCGCTCTTAGTAAATCAAACTCGCTCACAATTCCAAGGAGATGTCGATCTTGGTCAACAATCGGCACGCTACCAAATCCCCCTTCGGTCATGGCTTGAGCCAACTTCTCCCCATCATCCTCTGGTTGATAAGCATACACTCCATCTTGCATGAATTGTTCAGCTATTAAGGTTTTGAAATCCCGCGCCCCAACAATAAAATCTACACGTCTCATG
>JBFJON010000344.1:0-3139 GCA_041617575.1 Nitrospirales bacterium
GTTTGAAAACATGAATAGGGGTCAAATATTTTGTTGTGAGTTTCATCCGTACCTGCTTCGCTGCGCGGATGGCACGGCCTTTGGCTATCGAATATCGGGGTGCGGTCTATCATGTGATGAACCGCGATCAAGGTCGCCAGAGAACATTCCTGACTCCTACTGATTTTGAAATTTTTCTCCAAGTGCTGGACGAAACTCATGTTCTTTGTGGGGTCGAGGTCTTAGCCTATTGTCTGATGGGCAATCACTATCATCTGTGTCTGGGCACGCCTGGGGCGAATCTTTGGTGTGTCATCCGCCATCTCTACCTACCCTTTTTAATGAAATCCTTGGAGAATCCTTGACCTTTTTACTATATTTTTTATCAATCTCCCGGGGTAAAAAGCCCTTCAAATGCCCGTTACGTTGAGAAGGGCAGTATGATAAAATACGAATCGACGGCAAAATGAGGAGAAAAATCCAATGTCGAAAGTAGAATCCTTCCAAATTGACCTCGAGCAGGAAAACGACGGACGATGGATTGGTGAAATTGCCGCGCTGCCAGGAGTGATGGCTTATGGGCCAACAAGGGAAACCGCATTAGTGGCGGTACAGGCCTTGGCCCTGCGAGTCTTAGCTGACCGATTAGACCACGGGGAGGCAGTTCCAGATGAATTGATGAACGTCTCCTTTGTCGGCGCATGAGTCAGTGGTCTTCGACATCAGCAAAACGGGTACTCGCGGCGCTTCTCAGGATCGGGTGGCAAATCAAACGTCAAACTGGGTCGCATAAAATTCTCAGACGTGAGGGTTGGCCAAACGCCGTTTTTGCCTTTCACGATGGCGAAACCCTTGGACCCAAAATGTTGGCTCGAATAGCCAAAGCCACCGGGCTCCACCCTGACGATCTCTAACCTCGCCATTGAACGCCTTGATTTCCGAGAGTTCCTTTCCATCATAAAACTACTCCTCAAAACGGAATAACCCGACTCTTTCCAATGTTTTCCCTTCCGTCATTCTCGGCATTCCTCATGGAGAATTCATTATTTTCTCGAATCGAATGCCAGGAAAATAGAATAGGGGTCACCCATTAGTAGGCACTGTCAAGTGAGCGACCCCTTTTCGACCCATTTTTTAGGAGGCACTAATGGCTAAGCAACTGATCGCGGTCATGGGGGCAACCGGAACACAAGGCGGGGGCGTCGTTGATGAACTTTTGAACCGGCAACGATTTGCGGTACGGGTCTTAACGCGTAACCCCAACAGCGACAAAGCCAAGGCCCTTCAAGCCAAGGGATGCGAGGTGGTACAGGGCGACTTCACGAAGCCGGAAACCTTAGAACCTGCTTTCAAAAATGCCTATGGTGCCTTTGTGGTCACCAATTTTTGGGATCCCGGCACCATGGGAAGCGAAACGGCGCAAGGCACGCTCGCGGTGAAGGCAGCCAAGGCCGCAGGGGTGCAGCATCTTGTATGCTCGACACTCCCAAATTGCAAAGAGATCTCTCACGGCAAGTCCGAAGTGATTCACTTTACGGGGAAGGCCCTTGTGGATGCCGAGGTGAAGGCTGCCGCCTTTCCCTATTTCACCTTCGTGGAAGCGCCTGGGTACTTCCAAAACTTTTTGGGGATGATGGCCCCACAGCCATTAGAGGATGGTGGCACGGGTTGGACCATGCCCATGAACCCCTCGGCTAAAGTTATCCATATGGGCGATCCGGTTGAAATGGGGAGGCTTGCGGCTCGCGTATTTGAACATCCTGACACCGTCGGCGCCGGCCAGTACTTGGCCCAGGCTTCGGAACTGACTAGTTGGCAGGAGATGATTAACACACTCAATGCACAGGGCCACAATTTTCGGTACAAGCAAGTTCCTAATGAAGTCTTCGATGCCTTTCCAATTCCTGGCGCAGTCGAATTGCGAGAGATGATGAACTACTTTGAAGACTACACCTACTTTGGTCCCAATGCCGACAACATGCTGGCACTTGCCCGAAAGTTGTACCCAGAGGGCTTCACAACTTTTGCCGAATGGGCCTCACGAAATATGCCTGTTTAACATTGGAAACGTCGAGGCTGGTGCTTTGGCTATATACAAATACTATGAGTTGGGCATCACGCTTTGAAGTATCTGGGGCGAATGCAAAACCGATTGTCGGTGACGGTTTTTCAGGTGGCAGAGACAAGGGAGCGAGGAAATTGGAACCTACGAACTCCCTACGCCAACCCCTTAAACAACCTCACAAAAGAAACATCCGGCTTTGACGTATCGGATAGAGGGCTAGTCGGTGAGTAGACCGATGTGAAGCCATGCTCCCAGCGCGATCTATATGCTGGCCTTGCACGCCTCTATGAGCCTTTACATTCCTACAGCCTTTTTCCCTTGTTTGACAAACTCCTCTACCGTTTCTTTCGCCTCTTCGGTCCATTCGTCCATCCGTTCGCTAGCATCAAGCGCCATGTCTTGAAGGTGGCGTCGCGTGCGACGCCCTGATTGAGGCGCAAGTAACAATCCGCAAACAAACCCGAAGGTCATCGTGGAGAGCACGATAACCAGATTCAGTGCAATACGCCTAGTCGTGTGTGACGTGCGGATTTCCATTGTCTTCAATTTCCTCTCAAGCCTTACCCTATTAATATTAAGAAAAAAACACCCGGAGTCGCGTGAGTAGCGACCCCGAGCGTTTCGTCACTGGCTTAGTGCTTACCGAACGGTTTCTTCGGGTCAGCTTTTGGTTGCTCTTTGCGCTGAATGCTCGGAGCGGTTGGCTTGCCCTGTCCACTTTTATTGACATCCGGTTTCTGGGTGTTCACCTGTCTTCACCTCCTTTCTTGGTTAGCGCGTTGTGGCTTTTCCAACAATCAGCATATCTCAAGCAATCGGCATGCCAGTGATTTTTCTCATTGCCCTGAGAAATACTTCAATAAAATGAAAAAAAAAGCCGGAGTCTAGGCCAGAATCAGGCCTGCCCATAGAGACAGGTTGTCCTTGAAAAAGACAATTTGTCTTTCTTTATCCCTATTCATTTTCTCATTCCCGAAAGATCAGTCATGTCGAGGGAGAAAAAAATGTCACCAGATTACGTACTTCCGGAACGGCCATGGAGAATCACTGTGTCACTTCCCAAAAGACTTAGGAAGGAATGTTTTTTGCTCAAGA
>JBFJON010000345.1:0-3132 GCA_041617575.1 Nitrospirales bacterium
TCATGTCGTTCAAGAATATTTTTCTTCCAGAGCAAGGTGTCAGCATGCAAGTCGGCCACAAAGAGATTTTGATGAAGTTGAAGGGCAGGAGTTGAGACCTGGACATCATAAGGTGGATCCAACGAGACCCCGTTCAGTAGACGATCTGGAAACGACTCGCATCCCTGCAAGATGATTATCAGCTGGACTAAGACGACACAGATGAAGCCCCTTTGACTGACAATTTGTTTCGCCATAGCGTCAGAATTCCTTTCAAAAAAATAAGAATCGAAATCCCTTGTTCAGAAAGTTATTATTTTCTCCGGATGGGAAAATAAAATCAACATGAGTTTTGTGATTCTGTTTTTCCCAGGCAACGGTTCTCTTTGGAATGTTCGGAAAACGTCTTGAGAATATACGACCGGAGATGATCAATAATCACTAAAGGGGTTTAGCAAGGAATTTGATGCTAATGGTGGGCTGTAGTTGGAAATTGAAGAGAGTGGAAAGGTAAAAATCGGAGGGTTCGGTAACCCGTATGGTCAAAAAACTGGTCCGACCTTCTTATCATTTATCATCACTTCATGATGGTCAAACTTCTTGACCCTGCGTCACTCTAATAGGTAGGGTGCCATGCGCGGATCTTATGAAGCCACGAACTTGTTGATTGCAAAGGACATTTGAGTGTTACAACTCGCTTTGAATCCCGTTGGGGATGTCATGATTCAAGCCGCTGAAGGATTCTTCAGCGGCTTTTGTATTTTTGATGATGAATCGAGCAGAAAGACGAGATTTACCCTATGCTCTTCCAATGCCGGACTTCTTTCGATAAGGTGAAGAGATCAGAGGGGGTTTTTCTTTCATCTCAGTCATGTGAGGGTCTTATGAATCCAGGTTTCTTTCTTAGTGTGATTATGGTTGCCTGTGTGTTGGGGCTGACAGGCGTTTCATCAGCAGCCGAGGATTGGAAATACACTGAATCAGGAGAAGTTGATCAAGGGCCTGTGGATGGTCCTCCAGGCGTGATGGTCTTGATTCCCGAAGGAGAATTTACGATGGGGGATAACGAGGGGTCACGAAACGAGCGGCCCGAACATACGGTCTGGCTGGATGCCTATTTCATTGATCGCTACGAAGTCACCATGGCCGAGTATCAAAAGATCTTGGACCAGGATTACAGTATTGAACCTCCCCCCCTTTGGGATGATGGCGCGGCAACCGGGAAAGTCGGGGATCGACCAGCCGTTGGTATTACTTGGAAGAATGCCAAACATTATTGCGAATGGGTTGGCAAACGATTACCCACCGAAGCCGAGTGGGAAAAAGCCGCACGTGGAACGGATGGGCGTCGATATCCTTGGGGTCATATGCAACCATTTGTGGATATAGCTAATTATAATCAGGGGACCACTGGGTGGGTCAGTTATCCTATTACGCTGTCTCCGGTCACCAGCGGGACCAAGGGAATGAGTATTCGTCATGGTCTGAAAGAAGGTGGGAAAAGCGCCTATGGTCTCTATCATATGGCTGGAAATGCTGCAGAATGGGTCAATGATTGGTATGACCGATTTTATTACGAAGATAGTCCCAAGAAGAATCCACAGGGACCTACCGAAGGAGATTTTAAAGTCTTACGTGGTGGGTCATGGGAAGACCAACCCGTCAACTTAAGAGTGACCGCTCGTTCGAAAGCCGAAGTAGACTTTCAAGATCTGACGACCGGATTTCGTTGCGCGAAGGATGGAAGTAAGGAACAAAAGTCAGAACAGTAGGCTGAAGCCAAGGTGAGAAATGTGTCTTCAGGTCTTCTTTGAAAGTCCTACGACTGGCCCTCTTCTCACTTTTTCTCTTTTTCTCTTGACTTCAGGGCCGTATGAAAGCTCCTGAGAACAATGAGGAGTTTGAGTTGAGGTAATAGCCTCTCGTCGTTGCCCATAGAGCCAACGTGCAGTTTTCCCTCTGACATTTCGAATGATATGAGGCACGCCTGCAGGAATGCGAATTTCCTCTCCTACGGAAGGCTGGATAAACTGTCCTTGCATCTCCAATTCTAATTCTCCGGACAGCATCATAAACAATTCGTCGGTTTCATGCGGATGACACGACCATTCTCGTCCTGCGTGGTCAATCCACAGGCCGCAAGAAAATCCCCGAGCATGCCAATCCTTGGCAACATTGAAACGTTCGTTAGCGACTGAATTTAACACAAGCGTTCTCCTTATTCGGGAAACTTTTTTAGGTTATGAGCAGCCGTTTGTGGCGCCGCAGTTGTCGCATTTGAGGCACATACCGTTTCGGACCATCATGAATTGTTTACATTCCGCGCAAGGGTCCCCTTCGTACCCTTTTTGTCGGGCTTCCTGTACTTCAGTGATGGTGACCGTTTCGCGCTGCATTTTTACTTTTCGGGCGACTCGTCCCTGTTCACCATTTTTCCCCATGCCCTTGCCAGAAGATCGGCGAGCAGGAAAGACTTCAGGACTGATGGAGGTTGAACTCAGAGAACGAGGATCGACCAAATCTTTTCCATCTTCTTCCTCTGTGTCGGTTTGTTTCTTGAGCGCATCGACACGAAGGTCTTCCGGGGCCACTTGTTCCAAGTCATGTCTTCCGAGATAGGTGATGGCCATTTCCCGGAAAATATAATCGATGATCGACGTGGACATTTTGATATGGTTATTGAGTTTCACCGGCCCATTAGGTTCAAAGCGTGTAAAGACAAAGGCATCCACGAACTCTTCAAGGGGGACACCATGTTGCAGCCCGAGAGAGATCGCGATGGCAAAACAATTCATGAGGCTACGGAACGCGGCGCCCTCTTTATGCATGTCCAGAAAAATTTCCCCGATGGTGCCGTCTTCGTATTCGCCTGTTCGTAAATAAATCTTATGTCCTCCGACGATGGCTTTTTGGGTATAGCCGCCACGGCGTGTTGGGAGAGGACGACGTTTGGCAAGGTAGCGGACAAGCACGCGGGAGGCCGCTTGCTTCGCAACCGTTTGGACCTGCTCAGATTGAGAAGAGGTCTCGCCCCAGTCGCTCACGCTATTCAGCGGTTGGCTGAGCTTGGACCCATCTCGATACAAGGCGACGGCTTTTAGCATGGAGGTCCAGGATGTCATGTAGGCTTCTTTTACAGCGTTCACCGTGGCA
>JBFJON010000346.1:0-3121 GCA_041617575.1 Nitrospirales bacterium
AATCGGCGTCGTTGCGCCAGGGAAATGCCTGGTATGCGGAATACAGAGGCTCGTGGACGGTATAAGGAAAATGAAACAATAGATAATGCGCAAATTCACGCCAGGCAATTTGTCGTAAGTACGCGTCATAACTTTTTCTATCCTGAGGATTGCGATTTTTTTGTTTCGCATGTTGGAGGGTATGCCAAAGTTTTCTGGGACTCTTTTCTCCGAAATGGAGATGCGGGGACATCCGGGAGGTATGGGAGAGGTCCGGTCGATCTCGATCCGTGGCATAGACCTTAGCTGGATTCCGCAGGAATTTTCTGACGGCTGCCTGAGCCCCGTTTTCTCCAGGAGTCCAACTTTCACGGATACCTTGTGTCCAGTCAATCGTCGGAAGCAATTGCAGCGAATCCAATGGTAAGGACTTGAGGGCGCCGGAGGGTTGTGGGGGAAGCGTCCTAGGAGCAGGAAGGGGAGGGGACAACGGCAGCTTTGATTGAAGCCGCTTCCAAAATGGTGTGAACACCCGGTAGGGTTTTTCAGTCTGGGTTTTGATACTTGCTGGATCAACCAGGTTGTTTCCGTAAAAGCCGGTGCACTGAACTTTTTCTGCTTCCAAAAGACTGAGGATACGACGTTCTGATTCTAGAGCTGTCGGCTCACAGGAATGATTCCAAAATACATGGGAGTTCTTGAAACGACTCAGCAGATCCGACAACACCGCATGAGTCTGTCCCATGCGAATGAGAAGTCTGTTCCCGGCATTCTGAAGGTTTACAGACAAATTCTGAAGCGAATGGTGCAGCCACCACCGGCTGGCTGCGCCGGGCATGTCATAGCCCGTGGCCTTCGGGTTCCACACATATAAACAAATAAGAGGTTGCCCTCGACGAACGGCGGCGGATAGTGCTGGGTTATCTGCCAAGCGCAGATCGGATTGAAACAACATAATGGATGGTGAGGACGAAGTCATTTCACCTGCCCTATGAACATTCTATTCGAAGAGACGAAGGTTTTTTCGAGGCACAGGGGTTGTTTGTTCATCAGTCTATTCACATTCATTCAAAAGCCTTTACATTGATGGGGGAGTCTGCTCCATCAATATTTCTTCGCTGACCCTCAAGAGACTGATCGTTCGTTCTCCTTGTGGACCACGCAACTCTAATTTGACGGAACTGCCGCTCTCTCCCCGAATCAACCCAACTACTTCCATATACGTTTTGCCCGCTACCGGCGAACCATCTACAGCCATGATTTCCTCTCCGTGAGCCAATCCGGCTCGGGCTGCCGGCCCAGAAGGGTGGACGGCACGGATGATCAATTGAGCAGGATCGCCAATTCGTCCCGCGGTGACATGCATGGCAATTCCCACAATTCCTGAAGGCATGGGGGTGTTGGGACCAGGCGGACTCGCATGGGGATTTGTAGGGGCCTCTGCCTGACCTGTCGGGCCCTCGTAGGCTAATGCCCATGGTGTGAATGCCGTCGTACAGATTAGCGCTACTGGCACAATTTTCAAGACTTGCTTTGCGAGGTGTTTGAAAGACAATCGAGTCAACATAGAAGGTCTCCTTTTACTGAAGTGTAGGGGAAATGCCCGAAAACCCAAGAAGGCACAAACCCATAAGGAGCACGAGAGAATTCAATTGCACCGAAAGCCGGTGCAATCCATCGCGCTGTTTTTGAAGAAGAGGTGTTGAAATTCCTTTGGATTGCTTGGCTTTGAGCTGATCGCTTAATTCATTAATGCGGGAGATAAGCGGTGTTCGGCAATACAGTTCAATGGCCAGGATACCTAACCATAGGGTGGATGGAATGAGCACGAAAGATTTAAACCCATATAGAAGGCCTAATGCGAGACTGGTGGACCATCCAACAGCCGCGCTGATCATGCCTAACGCATAGTATTGGGGAAAAAGATTTCGGACGACCTGGGAAAATGCATTAGCGTCCAATGTTCGGGCCAAAACGGGTGCTGTAACGAATGAAAGAAAGATAATTTTTCCCACAAGAATCGCCATGGCCAAAAGATTTAGGAATATGAGAATACGCTCTGTCATGGGGCTCCTCCTCAAGATGACTTTGGCAAAATACTTCGAACTGCTCGGTAGGCTTGCTCGAAGTTGGGCAATTGAATCATGGGAACTAATTCAATGTATCGAATAATTGAATCCGCGTCCAACACGATGACCCCTCGATGAAGGATATCCACATCATCCAAGAGCAAACCAGTTTTGCGACCAAAATGGAAGTCTGGAGCATCGGAGAGAAATGTCATGTTGTGAATCTTGGCTTCTTTGGCAAATTTGGCTTGATCCGTATATGTATTGGTACTCATGGTGACAAGGGTGATGAATGCATCCAGCCCTTCGTTTTGCTCACTGAATCGGTGTGTTTGTTCATCACACACCGGAGTATTCAACTGGGGAACAATGCTGACTAACGTCACTTTACCCTTCAGGGTATCAAGTGAAACGGACACTCCATCCTTCCCAATAAGGGTCACCGCAGGGATGGGTTGGCCTTCCTCCAAAGAAAGCGTTTTTCCAAAAACGGTAGTTGCCCCCAAAAGGGTGAACATTAAGCCTATCAGTAGAAAAAGGAAGATCGTGAAAGAGGGTCGAGGTGCGTGGTTTTGATTGGCGTTGTTCATTGGTGAGGTCCTTGATTGATATTCCAGTTAGGTTCCTGGAGTGGATGATTGGGGAAATAGTGAATTCAAAGCTGACTGAAGTGTGGCATAGTCATACGAAAATCCTGCTTCCAGGGCCTTGAGAGGGTGACCTCGCTGGCCGGTGGTCAGCATAGTCGCGAGTTCACCCAGAGTCATTCGCAACACGAATTCTGGAACCGGGAACCACGAGGGGCGGTTCATGGATTTTCCTAGAGTGGCACAAAATTCCTGCATCCTAACGGCTTCCGGAGCAACGGCGTTGACCGGCCCTCGAATAGATGAGTGAGTGATGAGAAAGAGAATGAGTCGAGCGAGGTCCTGCTGGTGAATCCATGACACGTATTGCGTGCCAGGTAAAATGGGTCCACCAAAGAACCATTGAAACGGAAACATCATTTTTGGTAATGCTCCCCCATCCAAGCCTAGGACCATGCCGAATCGCACTTTTAGTACACGTAGACC
>JBFJON010000347.1:0-3120 GCA_041617575.1 Nitrospirales bacterium
AAATGGCACCGAAGAGTTGGCAACGCTGATTCGAAAAATTGAAGAGGGAGAGGGTGAAGAAAAAGACTTAGCCAAGTTGCTGCAAATTTGTGGCTTTGTTAAAGGTACAGGTTTTTGTACCTTAGTAACCGGTGCTGCAGTACTCGTACAAAATAGCTTGCGACTGTTCCGGAATGAGTTTGAAGAGCATATTCTATTAGGGCGGTGTCCGGTAAAGCCTGAACCGGTGCCTGCCGGATAATGGATTAACCCGATGCCCCGAGTCACCTTTATCCATCCTGAAGGCAAGAGTGGAGATGTTGCAGCTGACCTTTCTCTTTTAGAGGCGGCTGAGCAGATGGGCTTCCCCTTAAATCATGATTGTGGCGGCAATGCCTCCTGCACGACTTGTCGCGTCGATGTGCTTGCAGGGCTAGAGAATTTGTCCGACGTTGATTTTGATGAGCAAGATTTACTTGATCGAGAAGCCCTCACTGAACCCTATCGCCGATTGGGATGTCAGGCTCGCGTGTTGGGAGATGTCATCGTTCAAGTGCCAGAAGAAAAATGGGACAAGACCTCTTTGGATCAATCTCAGGAAGTAGAGTCCTCCTCCCAATAGACAGTTGCGGATTCTCAGAGACTGTTGTTGGTTCTCGTTAACACCATACGCCGACTTCTCATCATCTAGCCCCTATGCCAACTGCCACTTCCATTACACGGACCTATAAGTTTTGTGCTGCACATCGTTTGCATACCGATGAATTACCTGATGACGTGAATCAACGAATCTTTGGCAAATGTAATAACCTGAACGGGCATGGCCATAATTATACCGTTCAGGTGACGGTCGAGGGTAAATTAGATGCGAAGACCGGCCTCATAGCTGATGTAGAAAAGCTGGATCAGGTTGTGCAGGAAACTATTGTGAATCGATTTGATCACCAACATTTGAATTTCGATCCTGCTTTCCAGAACCTCACCACAACGGGAGAGAATCTGGCCAGTGTTATCTGGGATTTATTAGTGGATCGAATCCCATCTGGGCACTTGGAAAAAATCGGGGTAGTCGAAACCCGGGACAACTTTTTTGAATATGTGGGTGATCCCAAGTCTTAAATTCTCCAGAGGATAGTTTGCCCATACGGAGATCATGGAGATGAATGAAATCGAAATCATCAAAACCTAAAGCCGCATCTAAGCCTCGAAACATCGCGAAAGTCCTGGACTCCAACAACGTCGAGATCATGGCGCCGGCTGTGATCAAAGATATCGAGCCAACCGTTCGGACATTACTCAGTCAGCTCGGAGAAAATCCTGATCGAAATGGGTTGCAGGAGACGCCCAGACGGGTGGCCAAGGCCTTGACCTATTTGATGCAGGGATATCATCAAGATATCGACGCCCTGCTCAACGATGCACTTTTCCCCATTCAATATGATGAAATGGTCATCGTCAAAGACATCGATTTTTATAGCCTGTGTGAACACCATTTGTTGCCGTTTTTTGGCAAGTGTCACGTGGGATATATACCCCGCAAACATGTGGTGGGTTTGAGCAAGATTCCCCGTGTAGTCGACATGTTTAGCCGGCGTCTGCAAGTGCAAGAACGCTTAACGGTGCAAATTGCCCATACCATTCAAGAAAAACTCAACCCCCATGGGGTGGGGGTGGTCATGGAAGCGCGGCATCTCTGTATGAGCATGCGAGGTGTGGGTAAACAAAATACGGTGGCGGTAACTAGTGAAATGTTGGGGGTGTTCAGGAAACAACAACAAACTCGAGATGAATTTCTCAAGCTTATCCGCCAGCGTGGAGGGGACGCTGATTGAGTTCCTTACAAGCTTTCTCGTCTTACCCAGGAGGGAGGCATTCGCCTCTTGACCATAACCACGAAATCAGCTTTAATCCTCTTTATAATAGTCTTGACATGTTAAATATTCCCACGGACGGGCCAGGAGCGCAGGAGGCGCCGGTCTAATCGTACACTTCATCTCTCCCTAAAGAGGGAATGGGTAAAATGGTGGGTAGGGTGGTATGCCCACCAACGAACACCGAATTTATCCCTTCTTCTAAAAGTCCTAAATTTTCGAGATCTGAAAAAATCTCAGGAACCCTCTCGATTTTCCCCTCCATTTAGAGACCGCATTTTTCTAGAAAAGACTTTAAGGCCTGATTGAAGGCGGCTGGCTGTTCGAAATTCGAAAGGTGGCCCGCTTGGGGAATCGTGATGAATGTTGCCTCAGAAATGCGCTGAGCGATGTTTCGCGATTCTGCGACGGGAGTCGCCTGATCATCTTCTCCAACAATGACCAAGGTTGGGCAGGTAATAGTAGGAAGTAGATCGGTTGAATCTGGTCTGGCGGCCATTGCCACCAAATCGACCACAATTCCCGCCGTTGATGTGTGAAGAATCATCTGTCGAACCTGCTCCACAATTTCAGGGTGGTACTCAATGGTGGAAGGGGCCAGAAGCTTAGGAAGCATGAGGTCGGCAATGGCCGGGGCTCCATCGCTAAAAGCCAATTGAGCCATCGATTGGCGTCCAGCTTTCCCTTCCTCACTATCCGCTTGAGCTCTCGTATCGGCGAAGACCATGGCTTTTACCCGATCCGCATAATGTCGGTGAATCGAAAAGAGGGTATACCCGCCCATGGACAAGCCCACAAACACGGCTTGAGCTATCCCGAGATGATCGAGTAGGTGGATGACATTCTGGGCATAATCGTCCAAAGTATCATTCCATACCACGATGTCGGATTCTCCATGTCCTCCAAGGTCGATGGTGATCACTCGATAGGAATCTTTCAAAGCATCGACTTGCGGTTGCCACATGGTTTTGGAAAGTGGAAATGCATGGATGAAGACTAGAGGCGTGCCGTTCCCCTGGTCGGTATACCCGACTGTGACTCCCTTGATGACAGCCTTCACCATTCCCCCCTATTTCGTTTATGGCATCGACCGCGTTTATTTCTACGAGATTGAATCAAAGAACAATCTCCGAATTTCATTTATAATTAGGCACTTATTGCAATTGTCTTGTCATTGCCCCTCAATAAACGAAAACTCTGCCATTACAGGATAGTGATCTGAACCAATACAAGACCCTGTGACTCTGTTCTGAACACTAAATACATGACT
>JBFJON010000348.1:0-3113 GCA_041617575.1 Nitrospirales bacterium
CCCAAAGGCCAACTCATAAGAACTTAAAAATCAAAATGCTTATATGAATTCACTGAAATTCCGCACCCATAAAATCGCAGTCTTTGCAAACTTTAGAAAGTCGATACCGGTAAGAGAGCATCAAGGTGAATGGGCTTCTGTTCAGCAATTTTGACCGATCTGTAGGGTAGTCTCCATTACAAATGACTGAATGGTGTTCTGCAAAATCTTATGAGCGATAGCATGCCAGAGTTAATATTTGAACAAACGCCCAGAATCCAGATTCCGAAGCGAGGTCAGGAGTCGGTATGGAACTACCCTCGGCCACCCAGGTTGGAGCAGGTTCACCAGCAAATTAGAGTTGAGTTTGGTGGACTTGTCTTGGCTGAGACAACACAGGGCTATCGGCTTCTCGAAACTGCGAGCCCCCCAGTGTATTATTTCCCGCCCATGGACGTCCGAATCGTCTACTTAATGCTGAGCTCAAAGCAAACCGTATGCAAGTGGAGGGGAGTCGCACGTTATTGGTCCCTAAGGGTCGGGAAACGAGTGGCGTTAGATGCAGCATGGAGTTACCCCCATCCCGGGGAAGGGTATGAAGATATTTGCGACTATTTCGCCTTTTATCCCGGCAAAGTGGATGCCTGCCATGTAGGAAAGCAAAAGGTGAAGGCACAGCCTGGTGATTTTTATGGTGGGTGGATCACCTCAAAAATACTCGGTCCATTTAAAGGCGAGCCCGGCACTGAATTTTGGTAAGCAAAAGAGAGCCACTTTGGTCTTTTCCTGGTTTCGTGGACAGGTTCGTAAAGAGTGAAAATTTCTATCACACATCGTTTTTCGTCTCGTCTCGCGCTTCAGATGTGTTCACCTTCTCGGGACAAGACCAAATGTCTCCCCTGGGTCCTCGCTTCGGATCCTTGAAGTATCTACTCGGACGCCAGCCTAAGGGCTATCCGTCATGCGCGTGTAGACTTCACTTCGTAGATACAGTCACACTTGATGCCGGCCTTCGCATGATGCTTTTCGATCGCTTCGATGCTCGGGGCATCCAGCACGCAATAGATCTTGTTTTCCTTCTCGCTGAACAGGATGTCGTGGTGCGTGACACCAAACTCGTCCGGCGGCGCATTTTGCAACTTGTTCAGCTCGTCCGCCGTGAACGGCTTCATGGGATGGGTATCGATGAACTTCGGCACGGTTGTCACCTCCTCTCGCTTGGATGATGGGTACTTGTTGAGCGCCTCCCGGCGACGCTCGGCACGGGAAATAAAAGGCGTTTGATTGAAGCTTCCTCTTAAGTTTCCTCGTCGTGTCGGTCCCTCGCGACAATCTTAAAATAAATGGTCTTCAACAATATAGGGGGTATTTGACCCACCTTGCCTTATAACCAATTCACCACAGCACGCTGAACCATCCATGTTCTTTGTCTCATCGCAACAGAAGCTTGCATCTTTAACTTTAGAGTTCATAGCGACCTCGATAAATTAAATATTTATGGACACCTAAGAGTCAATTGTAATTCATGGCATTAGCCACCGCCCCATGTCCGCTTCGGGTAGGAACCCGTGAGACTCAATTCGCTCAGGACTCACTTTATTGGTATACGAATGTCGTCGTTGCCCAATAATGTCTTCTGGCGTAAACCGTTTGCGTCCCATCCCTCCTCCTTTCTCAGAACCCGGGCAATCCTAGCTCAGAATCCCGTCTAGTTTGAAGGGGGCAGGTCAACCAGGCCTGGCGCAATGATGTTCACCCGAATGTTTTTAGAGGCATAGGTGGCCGCTGCCGACAGGGCTAAGCCGATAATGCCGGCTTTGGCTGCGCCGATAGCCTCATGGTTGGCCATGCCAACCCGAGCGGCGGCAGAGGAGATCAAAACAATTGAACCACCGCCGGTTTTCATCATGGCGCTTACGGCTGAGCGAAGTACATAAAATGCTGAATGCAAGTTGTTCGTTATCGTAGCATCCCATTCCTTGTCGCTCGTCAAGTGAGCGGGCTTGAGAAGCAGGGATCCGACGCAATTGACCACACCGTCGATCCGGCCGTAGCGTTCGACGATTTGATCGACGCATTGTTTGACCTGTTCGGATATTGTGGCATCGAGAACAAGATGGTCCACTCCTAGAACGGTTGCTAGGTTGGATAGTTTCTCTTGGTCGCGAGAGGCGGCCACAACTCTGGTCTTCTTGTCACACAGACGACGGCACACCTCTGAGCCAATCCCGCCAGTTCCTCCTACGACAACATAGACTGGAGGACTGGAATCTTTATCAGCAACGAATGAGCTCATAATTCCGAAGTAAAATGGTCAAACAGGCGTCTGGAATGGAGTTGACCAACACTTCATTTTTCTAACAAGCTGCGGAGCATCCAGGCCGTTTTTTCGTGAACCTGCATTCTCTGTGTCAGAAGATCTGCCGTTACCTGATCGTCAGCCTTCTCAACAGTCGGGAAGGCAGACCGTGCAGTCCGGATAACGGTTTCATGAGCTTCAACCAGGTTCTGAATCATGTCCTGGGCTTTCGGAACTCCAGGCTTTTCCTTCACCGCGCTTAATTTTCCGAATTCAGCATAGGTCCCCGGGGCAGGAAGTCCAAGAGCGCGAATGCGTTCGGCAATGAGATCAACCGCCAACGCCAATTCGGTATAGTGGGTCTCGAACATCAGGTGAAGGGTTTGGAACATGGGTCCGGTCACGTTCCAATGGTAGTTGTGAGTTTTAAGATACAGGGTGTAGGAATCCGCAAGAAGCCTTGCCAGCCCTTCTCCAATGTCTTTTCGGTCACTTTCTTTGATTCCAATGTCTGGTTCCATTTTTTGCTCTCCATCAGTAGTTTTTGGTTATAAAGATTTTGCTCAACGTCCCTCAAGAGACTTCGCCACTCACTAAGTAGTTGAGCCACATTGCGTCCCTACCCAGCGGGAACCCAGCCCTTAGTGCCTGGGTCATACTGAAGACCATCCATTCCTAATGTGCTAACAAAAACAATGACCTTCCAAATTTCGTCTTCAGAAAGGTGTCCCTTAAATGCGCCCATGGTGCTGTAAGGTACTCCCTCTGAAATTCGCCAGAGCATATGAGAGTCCGAATATTTTTTCATGGTTTCTGTGTTCCGAAAATCACGTGC
>JBFJON010000349.1:0-3108 GCA_041617575.1 Nitrospirales bacterium
ACCCATGACTTCACTGATGAAACGATGAACGCATTTCTCGCGAAGAAATTTGATGAACTCAATGCAGGCTATGAGGATGGGCAGATTGTCTTAAAAGTGGTCCGTCGTCAGTTTGGAAATCTCACACTCAAGGTGGTGTATCAAAACACAAGGCTGGCCCAGGAGTTCATTCGGCTAATACATACTCCAAGCATATCTGCCCCCTAAGGCTTTCCCTGCTCTCTTTCTATCTGCAACCCTACCTCGTTTGCCACTCAATATGCTTCACGAGGCTTCTCTTGGCAGGGAAGCCGGCTTCGCTAGCAGCAAGCGAGGGCGCAACTTTCTCCCTCCAATAAACATTGAAAGCGGAAGCACAATGACACCTGCTTTGCGTTGTTGGTGCATCACGCGGCGCCAACACCGTCGACACAGATCATGATCTTTCATCGAAACGGCACGACCAAGTTTGCTGGAATGTGGGTTGCGCCGGGGAGAGACAAAGATCTTCACTTCCCCTCCACATTCTGTGCATTGTGTGATCCCGCAACGCCTCCCTTTTCCGATTTTTGACAGCCCTAGTCGCAATCCATTTGAGACAGGGTTTCTTTTGGTGTTTCGTTGAGATTCATACTGGAGAACGGGTTCAAAGGCTTCCAATCTTAGGAGTCGTCTCATGGCATCCCTCCTTGAAACGTGTAGACGATGGTATGATCCCTTCCAAATCAGCAAGGGATATGCCTAGACCACACGAGACTCCACTGACCAACTACCTTATGTATGGAAAGAGGGAAAAATGCTTAAAGAACAGGGAGAGTCGAATCACCCGACCTAGATGATGAGCTTTTGCAGGCATGGTCGCACGGTGAGAACCTGCCACAAAATATTGACAGGCTGTAGGGCCTACTGACAAAAGATTAAAAATCCCAGTCATTTCTGTGAGAATAGCTGGAAAGCCATTCTACCCTGGTACCCCAAAAAGTAGTATGATTAAACCGGCACTCTCTCAGGGGCCGACTCATTTAAAATGAGCCAATACAGTCCAAGGTTTTGAACGGCCTGTGAAAATTCTTGAAAGTCTACCGGTTTGCGCACATAGCTATTTGCACCTAATTGATAGCTCTTCACAATATCCTGCTCTTCTTTCGAAGATGTGAGAACTACCACAGGCAGAAATTTTGTCCGATCGTCTGCACGCAACCGCCTTAAGACCTCCAACCCATCAATTTTAGGAAGCTTGAGATCCAACAATATGATCTGCGGCATGACGTTCATATCTCGCCCAGCATGGGCCCCCGTCCCGAATAAATATTCCAAGGCCTCGACCCCATCACGCGCGACAACCACTTCATTCATAATATTGTTTTTCTTTAACGCTCGCATAGTCAGCTCTTCATCATCGGGATGATCCTCAACTAAAAGAATGTGTTTGTTCGTCATAATATCCTCCTTGGTTTTAACTATATTTTTTATAAGGTAAAATGAAATGTGGCTCCCTCGTCTACCGTACCCTCGGCCCAAATTTGCCCGCCATGTCTCTGGATGATGCGATGAACCGTTGCAAGGCCTACTCCAACTCCAGGAAACTCGGTATAAGCATGCAAGCGCTGAAACGTGCCAAATAATTTATGGGCATAGGTCATATCAAACCCCGCCCCATTATCTTTCACAAAATAGGCTGCCTGCCCCTTGTACTGCCCATGGCCGAATTCAATGAGCGGATTCGGTTGTTTGCGAGTAAACTTCCACGCATTGCCCAGCAAGTTTTCTAAGACCGCTCGAATCAATTGTGGGTCAGCCGTCGCCAACAAATTATTCGCTACCACACATTCCACTTCGCGCTCAGGTTCCATTTTATGCAGATCTTCCAAAATCCCATGCACGATCGCGCTCATGTCGAATGTCTTGGAATGAATTTCAGCCCGCGTTAGCCTAGCTAAATTCAACATGGCATCAATGAGCTGCGACATTCGTTGACTCGCCGCCCGAACCCGGTTCAAATAACTTCGCCCCGACTCATCTAGCTTTTCATCATAGTCTTCCAACACCGCCTGGCTGAACCCATCGATCCCACGTAGCGGCGCTCGAAGATCATGGGAGACCGAATAACTAAAGGCTTCCAGTTCTTTATTACTCGCCTCCAACTGCGCAGAGCGCTGCACGAGTTGCGAATTGAGATTTCGAATATCATCCTCCGCCCGTTTTCGTTCAGCCACTTCCCGTATAAGCTCAGCATTCGATGCGGCCAATTTCCCCGTTCGTTCTTGCACGCGTTTTTCCAAATTATCTCTGGCTTGACGAATCGTTTCTTCTGCTAATTGCCGTTCATTAATTTCTAATGTCAACTGATTATTCACTTCATGTAACTCATGCGTGCGATGTCGAACTTGTTCTTCTAATTCACCTGCCACACGCCCCAGCTTCTGAACCACAAGTCCAAATCCTCCCACCCATAGCAGAACAAGGCCTCCCATCATGATATAAGTATTTTTCCAATTCATGTCCGCCATCGCAGCCAGAGAATCAATGGGATAGATAACCTCCACCATGCCGCCCACCTCTCCAACTTTCCAGTCTCGTTTCGGACTGTTGGAATGCCCATTATGACAATCCACGCATTCCTCACCCATTCGATCAGCGGTCGCAAATCGAAGAGACTCACGGCCATCTACTTGTTCAAAACGAAAAAAAGGCTGTTCGGGGTCTTGATTCAAAAATTTCCACGCATCACGCTGAAAAGCATCCATTCCCTCCCGGGATTCCTCGTACTGAGGAAAGGGAAAAGGACTGAGCAATCGCAAGTGTTCCCCTGATCTGCCTGCCACCAAACGTTGACTTAGCACTCGACTCATTGTGACTGGGAGCGGAATTGCTCCCTCATGATTTTGATAATCCGCTGTAGCAGTTATTCCCTTGGCATGAAGGCGTTGAACAATTTCCGAGGTATACCATATCCGCACTTCATTGAGTGCACGGGTATAGACATCGGCCCCACGAAAAGCTATTGCGGTCACCATTTGCACTTTCAAATGAGAAATATGTAAATAAATAACAAGCCCAAAAAAAATAGATAAGGGGATAGAAAATCTAGCCAAGATAAACTAGATAGATTCTTTATTTTTAATAAAA
>JBFJON010000350.1:0-3100 GCA_041617575.1 Nitrospirales bacterium
GAGGCCCTTTATCTATATTTGTCGGGTATAGGCTGGCAACACCATGGGTGAGGTCAGCCCGGATGATACATGATGGCGTTTTGCCTCTGCTCGGAACTGCGCAACATGATCAAGGGTGAGGTTTCCCTGTGAAAGGGATTTGGCTCGCTCGGCTGCGGTCTGCCCAGCGCGTTTCCCAAACACCATCAAATCCAAGAGGGAATTCCCCATCAGCCGATTACGCCCATGTAACCCACCGGAAGCTTCACCGGCCACAAATAAATTGGGGGCCGGTGTTTCGCCCTTCACATCTATTTTGACTCCACCATTTTGATAATGCAGCGTGGGGTAAATCAAAACAGGGTCTTTACGAATATCCACCTGATACCGCTCATATTGTCGTACCATGGCGGGAAAATGTTTATCCAAGGTACCAGGTCCATGTTCGACATCAAGCAGAGGAGTATCCAACCAGACACCCAAACGCCCAGCTGCCGTTCGTACGCCACGGCCTTCTTCGCATTCTTTGATGATCGAGGATGAGACGACATCCCGCGTATCCAACTCGTTCACGAAGCGTTCGCCTTTAGCATTGACCAAATGGCCACCTTCCGAACGAATGCCTTCCGTTACCAACGCACCAACCAATTGCTCGGGATACACCCCGCCTGAGGGATGATATTGGAAAGTATCGATTTGCACGAGAGGCACACCCATGCGGTAGGCCAACACCAGGGCATCGCCGGTCGCCCCGTAATGATTGCTCGTTGGAAATCCTTGAATATGGAGCCTCCCAATTCCACCAGTAGCTAAAATGACCGTTTTGGCTGCCACGACGACGTACCGTTTATTATCCAAATCTTGCAAGACCGCGCCGGTGCAGGCGCCCTTTCCATCACTGAGAAGTTCGACGACGGCACCAAATTCTAAAAGCGGGATTTTTTTGTTTAGGACTTCGTCCTTCAGCACCCGCATGATTTCAAGACCGGTATAATCCGAACAGGTCAGCAACCGAGCCTTGGAGCTACCTCCGCCTTTTTTGACATGCAAATTGCCATCAGACTGGCGATCGAACCGCACACCCAATTCCAACAACCAATTCCCAATAGAAGGCCCCTCTTCGACCATAACCTTTAAGAGGTCATGGTCGTTTTTCATATGACCTCCTTTTAATGTATCCAAGAAATGTTGGATAGGCGAATCATCTGGTGCAACGGCAATTTGCATTCCGCCTTGCGCCATCACGGAATTGGAATCGCCTAACCGAAGCTTCGTCGCCAACAAAACATTCGCTCCTTGGGCATGAGCATGCAGCGCAGCTGCACAGCCTGCGCCTCCTCCCCCCACGACGAGCACATCCACCGAATATTTCGGAGTCAGATTAAAATCAGCAGGAATCGGGCTATCCGCTTCCAGAAGGGTCGCCACTTCGGTGACGGTTAATTCGCCAGCATTTGGTCCAAATTTGATTGGCCGGTAGGCATGTGCACGATGGTCAGGATGATATTTCTTGATAAGAGAATTGCGTTCAGCCGGAGAGAGCTTGGGAAAGTCTATGGCTCGACGAGCGTCTCGAGTTTGATGAACGAGATTTTGTTGGGCAACGATGTCCATAGAGCCAGGTAGTAACTCTTTTACAATAAAGTCTCACAAAAATCTTGGTAATTTGTACGGCTCATGGATTCTCTACCCCCACCTATGCACTTGCCTACTGCATCCCGTAGGGTACCCCCGCTGCTTACAGAGGGGAGGGAACAAAAAAATATCGGCTCATTAGGACTTCGTGGAGGCTGTCGTATTTTGCAATGCTTCATCAGATAATTGCAGAATACGGTCCCATTCTTCTTGATACTGCCCATCAGAGATTTCTTTGATCCTCGTAGAAAGACCTTCCGGCTTCTCTGTAAAATGCACACCCTGGGCACGACTGGCATAGACCGCAACAAGACTCGGTGCGATATCAGCGATACATACCGGAGCACACAGCCCACACATGACACAGTCCATAAACATGTCCGACACGGCCTTGAAATCACCAAACACCGCTTTCCACACACCTTCCCGAACGTCGATTTTCTGCGGACAGGCCTCGGTACAGGCATTGCAATTTCGGCACAGTGGGGCTTCCGGATACAGTTCAAATAAATCCTGCTTAGGATCTTTAAGCTTTTGGAGATTATAGATAGCTTTTCTGGCTGGAAAGGCCGGCATGAAGGAAAAGGACATCCCGTCCTCAACGGCCATTGAACAGGCTAGACAGGTTTTGACTTTTGGGTCATCTTTCGTTCGGTAATAAGTCGCACAGGCTCCGCAAAATCCACCCAAACAGCCAGCTCCCCGCAACACTTCTTTCCCGGCGTACCACATCGCTTTCATCAGCGTGACACCGGCAGGAACCTGGAACGGTTTCCCCTCAATTTCAATCGTCACCATTTGCGGATGAAGCGTGCTGGCTTGCTCAGTGAATTGCTGGGGTTGGATAGAGTCTTTCGCCATAATCAAATAACCTACAAAAAGAGACCCACGTTCATTCCTGCACCCTGAGGGGAAATAAGGAAGAAAAGACTTGGCCCTTTACACCCAGTACCGGACTTTACAGTGATCAATTCAACGCGTTAAGTGCCGAGCCTGCCTTAAACCAATTTATTTGGGGCTCAGTCATACTATGATTCGCTTGAATCGTGATATCCTTGCCACCTTTTTTATGTATGATCACAGCGACGGGTTTCCCTGGCGCCAAATTCTTTAGGCCCGTGATACTCACCCGATCATCTTGTTCGATGAGATCATAGTCCGCTGGGTTAGCAAAGGTCATCGGAAGAATACCTTGCTTTTTCAAATTGGTTTCATGGATTCGCGCAAAACTTTTGGTGAGCACCGCCAGGACTCCAAGAAATCGCGGACACATGGCCGCATGTTCTCGGCTACTACCTTCACCATAGTTTTCATCACCGACCACAAAGGACCCAATGCCTTTTGATTTATAATCACGGGCAATTTGTGCCAACGTGAGGTTGCTTTCACCGGTGAGCACATTGTTGCCTTTCCCGGCCTCACCGGTGAACGCGTTGTTGGCCCCCAGGAACATATTGTCGCTAATTTTGTCCAAGTGACCACGGAA
>JBFJON010000351.1:0-3099 GCA_041617575.1 Nitrospirales bacterium
CTGAAGATTCTAGTCAGGCCATGATCGAATTTACAAATGGCATTCAAGTGGCGCTCAATGAGAATACGATGCTTACTATTCTTTCTAGGTGGGAAAAAGATAAAGGATTTACCCGAGTGCTGCGTCTCACACGTGGAGAGGTGTGGGTCGATACCCAAGGAGGACCCAAACCGCTGGAGATTGAAACCCCCGTCGCCACAGCTGCGGTCAAGGGAACCGAATTTGATCTTGCCGTCAGCCCGGATGGACAATCAACTCTGACTGTCATCAGTGGAATTGTAGAGTTTGGGACAGCATTTGGAACCTGCCCGATCAAAACCTCCACTATTAGTTATGGAAACCGCGGAAAAAAATGCACGAAACCTCAACCGACGAACGTAAGTCCCACCATATCTTGGACAAAAAGTATTCGGCAGTAGCCTCAAAAATGCACATAGCGACTAGGCGAAATATTGCCTAGTCGCTGTGCTTCTTTCCTTCAGTGAATGTCTTCCATTTCAAAACCACCAACTTATTCCATACAATTACGAAGTCCTTTCCAAGTGACCTGCCCCCTTATAGTATCAGACTCTGGTGCGGGGTTTTAGTAGCGCTGGCGACGCGCCTGGGGTTGAGATTTAGTTAAGCGAGAATGTTTATTCATATGGGTGGAAAGGGTATGGTGATGACTTGCAACATGAGCCCAAGAGGTTTTTCCCCAATCTCTCAACTCGTACGACGTTTTGTGGATGAAGAGGTTCGGTCTTTGACGGGAAGTTTTGGCAAATCAAGCTCGGCTGGGGCCAGGGCCCTGGCATGGCCTTTTGCTGCTCTTTGGGCGAGACGGGGGCTACAGCCGATGCGGCGACTTTGGGTCAAGGTAAACTTTGCGGGCTGTTGCCCATCGAATTTGACGACTTGGTGGGGATTGCTTTGATAGGCCAGAACGGGCGCTAGGGGGACTTTGCAATTGGCGACGTTCAGCTCCAAGGGGAGCTGTGTTTTCGCCTGTACCGTCGACGAGCCGGAGGCCGCGATCTTTTGCTCCATCATAGTCCGACCCTTCGGGTCGATCAGCCTGATCCTCAGTTCTCCTTCCCCATTTATGGTCACTTCCATCCTCTGCTCCTCCCTTGGTATTCACCGGCTTGAGGCAGGTGGGTCTAATTCCCCTTTTCACATTTGCTGGCTAAGGTTGCCTGAGTGACGGATTGCGGGAAACGGGTTGAGTCGGGAGAGCGGGGCTCTCTTCCAAATAAACATGTGCGTCAATAGCCCGCGAGAAGTTCAATTCGCCACCTGAGGCGACGCCAAAGCCAAGGTCTCTGACTGAGAGCATAACCATTTCGGGGCCCACCACGGGCGGCGAGTCGACGTGAGAAGGCCCGTAGAAGACGACTAGCGGGTTCTCGCCGCGCGCGGATACAAGGAAAACTTGCGCCATCGCGCTCTCGGAAGAGGTGGTGAACGCTCTCACGTTGGGACTGCCACTGTGGAGTCCAACCTTTTGGATGGCGATTTCGCGTATTCTTGTCATGTCGCCGTCCAGAGTGTCGAAAACGAGTGCGTCGATCGGGGGTATGGAAGTGACCGCATTGGCAAAGTTCTGAACCACCTCGAGTTGAAGCATGACGCTGCCCTTGGCCAAGTCTACATCCTCCTTGTTTTTCCCGCTCTGAGCTCAGCTCCACAATATGCTTATGGCCTACCGACCTTGTACCGATCGGAATACAATCTAGAAGAACGTAACAGACACATAGGTGCTAATGAAATGCGTTCGCCAATTCCGCCGCCTCGTCAAACAATAGGGCGGTTTTAGAAATAGGAAAAATAACCGCCATAATTATGCACTCTAAAAAAAATCGAATAGGCAACACGAAGGCCATTCGGCCAATTAATGTCCTCAAAATGAGAAGAATCGCCAACACTGGCGGGATGTTTGGCCTGATGTACAAAGTGAGTTGCTGGCTCCTTTTTGAAGTGTTGCTGGCATGGTACTCCTCTCCGAATAAAAGTCAATCCTCCTCATAGGTAAACACCCGACACATCCTAACCTGGATCACCCCATACATGCCTGTAACCTGCCCCATTCGCTATATGTCCCCAAGCATGCCCCCTACCCTCAACTAAGAAAGAATCTAGTGTTATTTAGGTGTTAGGAAGAAGGAGAAAGATAAGGAACGAGGGGGATAGGAAGAGGAAGACAGAGAGTAAGATTAGCTGGTGTTTATCCAGAAAGAAGGAGGGATTGCTTGGTGTGTCAAACACTTCTACAATCCCTCTGAGGTGTTTAGGAAACCGCTGCTCCATCCAACTGAGCTACGGGGGCAATAATTACAGACTTTCTAAATAATCTTGCTAATTGGGGAACTTCATGAGAGGGTATTGCTAAAAAAATAGCCGACTGTCTAACAAATGTACCGTTTTTCATCGGAGAGAACAAGAGGATTGACTATCCTTCAATAAACCAGTGTGAGACCTGTTACCAACCCTCCCAACCCATTTGTCTCTGAATTCCGGGAACTTCTCGGCCCCCCGCCACCCGTCACCCCCGACATTTTTGAGGAAACAGCTAAGACAATCCTCAGTCAAAACGAAAGCCCGGATCTTCCCTTTCGCTGGAGCCTCAATCCATACAGAGGCTGCTTTCATGCCTGTGCCTATTGTTATGCTCGCCCTTCTCATGAATTTTGGGGATTTGGGGCTGGAACGGATTTTGAGTCAAAACTCGTCGTCAAGATCAATGCCGAGACAAAACTTCAAGAAACCTTCAAGAAACCCTCGTGGAACGGCGAGCTCATTGTGTTTTCTGGCAATACCGACCCGTATCAACCCCTCGAGACGGAGTACAAGCTCACCCGTGCCTGCCTGAAAACCTGCGTTAACTTTAGAAATCCAGTGGGGATTATTTCCAAATCAGCTCTCATCACGCGAGATATAGATGTATTTCAAGAACTTCATAAGGAAGCTTGGATACGCGTGTTTCTGAGTATTCCCTTTGCCTCAGATGAGATCGGCAGAAAAGTAGAACCACAAGCTCCCTCTATATCGAAACGGTTTACCACAATTGAAGCCTTGGCCAAAGCCGGAATTCCCACAGCCGTCTCAATCGCCCCGGTC
>JBFJON010000352.1:0-3084 GCA_041617575.1 Nitrospirales bacterium
ATCAATGTATCTCTTGGTGGGCGCAAGTTGCGCGTCAACCTTCATCCCTCAATTCCATCGGATTCTCTCAAAAAAGGCCAAGAAGTAATTTTGAACGAAGGTCTCAATGTGATCGAAGCACGGGGTTATGACCCACAAGGTGAAATCGTGCATCTCAAGCAACTGCTCGAGGATGGACGCGCTGTCGTAAGCCTGCATTTAGATGATGAGCGTGTGGTCGAAATTTCCGACTCGCTCAAGCAACAAAAGCTGAGCGTGGGTGACCATCTTCTGTTCGAACCTCGTTCAGGCTATCTCACCGAAAAGCTGCCCAAAAGTGAGATGGAGGAACTCGTCATCGAAGAAGTTCCAGATATTAATTATGATCACATCGGCGGCCTTGAAAAAGAATTGGAACAAGTGAAAGACGCAGTCGAGCTACCTTTTCTCCATCCAAATCTTTTTGCCGAGCATCATTTAGCCCCCCCAAAAGGCTTACTCCTCTATGGACCGCCAGGGTGCGGGAAAACCTTAATTGCCAAAGCCGTCGCGAATTCTATCGCGAAAAAGCTTGGCCATCTCAAAGGCAAAGACATTCGCAGTTATTTTCTGCACATCAAGGGGCCCGAGCTGCTGAATAAATATGTCGGCGAATCAGAACGACAAATTCGAGAGGTCTTTGCCAAAGCTAAAGAAAAAGCATCACACGGCCATCCCGTTATCGTGTTCTTTGATGAAATGGACGCGTTGTTTCGAACACGGGGAACCGGTATTTCTTCAGACATTGAGTCCACGATTGTTCCGCAATTTCTTTCCGAGATTGATGGCGTAGAAAGTCTTCGTGATGTCATTGTCATTGGCGCCAGCAACCGGCAAGACTTGATAGACCCCGCGGTCTTACGTCCTGGTCGGTTGGATATCAAAATCAAGATCCCTCGACCGGATAAACGGGGCGCAAAAGATATCCTTGGGAAGTACCTCTTGGAAGACCTTCCCTTCGCAAAGTCTACTGTGGAGGATCTGAAACTGGATCGAACGGCCTATGTGCAGCATCTTATCGATACCACCATAGAAGCCATGTATGCGAAAACCGAAGAAAACCGATTCCTTGAAGTTACCTATGCGAACGGAGAAAAAGAGACCATCTATTTTAAAGATTTCTCCAGTGGCGCGATGATTGAAAGTATTGTGGCCCGGGCCAAAAAACTTTCAATTAAGCGCACGATTTCCGGTGGTGAAAAGGGACTCACTAGCGAGGATCTCTTGTACGCTATTCGGGAGGAATTCAAAGAGCAAGAAGATCTGCCGAATACGACACACCCCGATGATTGGGCGAAGATCGCCGGGAAAAAAGGAGAGAAAATCATCCACGTCAGGACGCTCGCCGTTGATGAAGAATCTGAATCACGCGAAATTGAAACAATGAACGTCGGCCACTATTTTTAATCTACCCAACTTCCATTAGATGAGGTTTCTTTGCTACGCATTCTTGGAACTGAAACTGAATACGGGATCATCGCCCGCTCTCCCAACAACCCCGATCCCGTCGATAATTCCCTTCGCTTAATCAGTCACTGTCCTCGACTTCCGGCACCCACTGCCCTGTGGGATTACGAAAACGAAAACCCTTTTTTGGATGCCAGAGGTTTTGTGGTAGAAGGCGAACCTGAACGGCCGGGAGCCAGCTACAATCGCCAACTCAATAAAATTCTCCCTAACGCCGGTCGCTTATACGTAGACGGGGCCCACCCTGAATATTCCACACCTGAATGTAGTAACCCTCGTGAAGTAGTGGCCTATGAACGAGCCGGAGACACTCTTGTCGCAGAATGTCTCGCGAGCCTGAATACCAGTCTGGGAGAAGTTGAATTTCTGGTTTACCGCAACAACTCAGACGGGAAGGGCAATAGTTTCGGTTATCACGAAAATTACCTTGTCTCTCGCAATATACCGTTCGAGCGAATAGCCGAAATACTTCTGCCGTTTTTTGTTTCTCGCCAGATTTTCTGCGGCGCCGGAAAAGTCGGTGCAGAGAACGGCACTGAACCCGCGTCGTATCAAATTTCACAACGGGCTGACTTCCTGGAATGTCTTTATGATATCAACACGATGGTCAATCGTCCGATCATCAATACACGAGACGAACCCCATACCCAACATTCTCATTTTCGTCGACTCCACGTCATCGTTGGTGACTCGAATATGTGCGAAGTCTCAACCTTCCTAAAAGTCGGCACCACGGCCATTATTATTGACATGCTGGAGAATCAGGGGACTCTTCCACGAATTCAATTAGCTAATCCCGTCAAAGCGGTTAAACAGGTTTCCCGCGATCTCACGGTCAAAATCTCGCTGCAACTTCAGAATGGGCAACATACAACGGCACTCGCTATTCAACAGGCCTTTCTCAATGCTGCTCACGACTTTTACACAACCCGCGAATTATCCCCAATCACCAAAGAAGTCTTAATTCGCTGGGAATCAGTTCTTGAAAAATTAGACCAAGATCCCACCGAGCTCAACCGAGAAATCGATTGGGTGGCAAAACACGCATTAATAGAGTCCTATATGGATCGGAAACACTGTTCGTGGGAAGACCCTCGTATTGCCATGATGGATTTACAATATCATGATGTACGGCCGGCTAAAGGCTTGTATTACACCTTGGAACGAACTGGGAAAATGGAACGGCTGACACATGACGAAGAGATTCAACGCGCCATGCAAACGGCTCCAGCCCAGACCCGTGCATTCTTCCGCGGGGCCTGCCTTGCACGTTTCCCCAAACAGGTCTACGGTATGAGTTGGTCCTCTGTCCTTCTTGAGTCAGCAGACACCACAATTAAACGCATTCCCCTCATGGATCCGTACCGAGGCACGCAATCACTCACTCAAGAGTTATTTCAGGACATTGACTCCGTTGATCAGTTATTATCACGCCTTGCCCGGTAACTACTGACTATTGAACAATTCATGTGAACAGTCCAAGACAAACATGAACGCTGACAGATTCCCACATCCAGATTTTTCTTTCGATCCATGTTCAAGTTTTTATCAATTTCTGACCACACAGCGACCAGAATTGTTGCCTCTGACTCAATGGGG
>JBFJON010000353.1:0-3082 GCA_041617575.1 Nitrospirales bacterium
ACATTCAAGCATTAGAAAAGCTCAAAGCTCAAGATTTCGACGCGTTGGCTTTCCCTGGTGGGTTTGGCGCAGCCCTTCATCTCTGCAATTTTGCAGAGAAAGGGAGTGGTGGGGAAATTGACCCGCAGGTGGTCAGAATTGTGAAAGAATTTAGCGAAAGTCGAAAGCCGATTGCGGCCATCTGTATTGCTCCGGCGATTATGGCATTAGCCTTCGGCGAGAAAGGGGTTAATGTGACGATCGGGGACGATGCCGGGACGGCCTCCGAAATTGAGAAAACTGGAGCCAAACATCAAAATTGTGCGGTGGAGAAATTTGTTGTGGACCAGGGCAATCGGGTCATTACGACGCCGGCCTATATGTATGGATCAGCCCAGCCTCATCAAATCTTCGCGGGCGTCAGCGGCGCCATTGCTGAACTCATCAAGATGGCATAGGGCATAACGGGCGTGGGTGAAGACGGTTGTAAACAAAGGGTCAGACCCGAATTAATTAATTCGAGTCTAATACCCTGTTGGAAAAGGATGATGCAAGTCCATCTTGGCGTTAAGCTAAACCGTCACCACGATTTTGCCTTTTTGTTGGTTGGACACCATGTAGCGATGAGCTTCCACAATTTCCGCTAATGGGAAAGTTCGATCGATGATCGGTTTCAAGGAGCCAGATTCTAATCCTTGGTAAATATAAGCTTTCCCTTTTTTTAGCATCTCTGGGTTTTTGACGATCTCAAAAAGCATATAGCCCCGTATGGTTAACCCTTTTGCCAGTGCGGGGAACAAGGGAAATGGGGTTGGGTGTGGAGCCAATGCCCCATATTCAAAGATAGTTCCTCCGGGTGCTGTCACGGCCGCCAGTTGTTCAAGTAGAGGTCCTGCTACCGGATCGAACACCACTCGCACTCCTTTGCCGGAAGTCAGAGCCATCCCCCTTTCTACAAGGTCTTCCTCATCCGTTACGATCACGTGATCTGCTCCTGTTTCAAGGAGAAACGATTTCTTGTCCGCACCGCGAGTCGTGGCGATGGCCACGCCTCCAACAGCATTGACGATTTGAATGGCAGCCAATCCCACGCTACTGCTGGCTGCTGTAATCAAGACCATGTCATCTTTTTGAATATTTCCGTATTGGATAAGTGCGCCGTAGGCCGTCATGTACTGCATCCAAATTGCGGCACCTTCAATGGCCGATAAAGTTTTGGGGTAATGGGCAGCCGCATAGGCTGGCACAATGGCACTTTCACCGTAGACCCCATATTGGCCCATGGGAAAAGACGGGATTGTACTCGCGTGGTCGCCGACCTGAAATTCGGTGACTTCCGGTCCGACAGCGTCAATGATACCTGCGGCTTCGTAACCTAAACGCGAGGGAAGTTGAGGAGCCTCCAGATATTGACCCTTCCGAAACATGATCTCCGCACGGTTGAGCCCAATGGCCTCAACCTTAAGGCGGACTTCTCCTTTGTCTGGTTCAGTCAAGGGTAATTCTTCAAGCTTTAGAACTTCGGCCCCGCCTGTTTCATGAAAGCGTACGATTTTTGGCATCAGCAACCCCCGCTACAGTAATTATGGCATTTTAAGTTTTGGATCGATCCGTCACAAATTTCACGATGTGATCAACATTGTCTCCGGCTTCCCATACGGTTTGGAGAAATTCAACGGGATCAATATTGACCTTGTTTAAAAATCTTCTATCGCCCCCACAACTATACATCAGGTCTGGGGGTAGTTCTCCCCGAAGTTTGGCTCTGGCTTTTTCAATGATGCGAGGAAACCATTCTAGTCCTGACAGGGATGCACTCCGTAATGGGAACTGGCTTTTGCTGATTGGTTTCTCGGGAAATCGCCCCTGTTGCTCCTGGAAAAAATAGTCTCGTCGAATCTTGGTAATGGCAAGGATCGTTTCTGGGTCGGGAGCTCCGTCATCGCACCAATCTTCCACGAAGTCGAAAATTTCTTGAGATGTTGCCCCAATCGAGCGTAGAAAAACTTCTTCCTCTTTTGAAAACATGGCCTCCGCATTCTGAATGCCGTTCTTATAGGCGGCGCCCTTGCGCTCGAAGAGAGCCCGAAATTCTTCGACCCAATCTAAAGATTCATCATTCATGATCTGATTTTCCTTCACTGTTCCTTTTTCGTGTTCGAATGCCGTTTCGTTCATAGATTCGGGCGTTTTAATCAATTGTACGGATGTTGTCATTTCCTTGTCTCCTATTTCAGCATTGATTTCTACACTTTTGTCCTGACGGCCGTTTACACAGGCTTGGGCAATCGTTTTTTTAATATCCCATTTCCGTCTTCCAGTGCAGCTAAGCGGTCCCTGAGCGGCTGCACGATGGATTCCACGTCTTCTTGAGAATACTTCAGGGGAATGTGTTGTCGGCAATTGGCGTCCCAGACCTGCACATGAAACCGAATAATCCGTTCAGGCTTTCCCTTATATTGGGAATCAGTGAGTTGTTTGAGCAAGTCGGGATCATCCTCAATCACCTCTGCGGTTCCCCAAACCTTGATCCGGGTTTGGGTCGCATAATCCATAAGAAACAAAAAGGCTTGATTATTTTCGGCCAAATTTCCTAATGAGATGTATTGGCGGTTGCCTGCAAAATCAGCAAAAGCCAGAGTTCGGTCGTCCAGCATGTGAAGGAAACCTTTTGGGCCTCCCCGATGTTGGATATACGGTCTCCCATCTGCGCTGGCAGTGGCCAAATACAAAGAATCCCGCTCAGCGACAAAATTCGCAAGATCCTGAGTAATGCGATTCTGCCATCCTCCGCGTTCTTCCATTTTTTCATATTGTTTACGTGACCCCATTTGCTCCTGAACGGTTTTAATGGAAGGGGTAAAGGCAATATCACTCACAAGTCTCTTCATAGCCTAGTCTCCTCATTATAGCGTGTTCTTAATCGGTCATGTCCGTGGAGGTAAGCATCTATCCAATTTCCGTCATACCCGCGGTTGTAGGCGGGTATCCATCCTAAAGGTCCCAGATAGATTTCCGATTAAAAATGTCGGAAATGACAAAAATGGTGGATTTCCATTCTCCGTTTCTACGGGTTTGACGGTGTTCAATCTATAGTTGCTTG
>JBFJON010000354.1:0-3079 GCA_041617575.1 Nitrospirales bacterium
AGGGTACCCAGATCGAAGGCAAAGTGAAAAGTGTGACCGACTTTGGGGCATTCGTGGGACTGGATGAAGGGGTTGATGGATTGATCCATATTTCGGACATGTCTTGGATCAAACATATTAAGCATCCTTCTGAATTGTTTAAGAAGGGGCAGTCCGTGAATGCGGTCATTCTTAAGATCGACAAAGATAAAGAACGATTATCTCTGGGCTATAAGCAACTTATTCCTGATCCTTGGGTGAGCGAAATTCCTCAACGATACCATGTCGGTGAAAACGCTACCGGCCACGTGTCAAAGGCTGCTGATTTTGGAGTGTTTGTAGAATTGGAAGGCGGGGTGGAAGGTTTGATACATGTCAGTGAGATCGGGCCAGAAATGCAGGAGAACCTGGAAGAAAAGTTTGCGATTGGGCAGGAAATCGTGGCAAAGATTGTCAAGGTGGACTGTGAAGATCGAAAAATTGCGCTTAGTCTTTGGGAACATTTAAAGGATTTGGAGCAGAACGAAGTAGAGCAATTTAATAGTAATCAGGGAACTGTCGATCAAAGCTTGGGTCGGGTGGCTCAGACCTCTGAACAAGGAGAAGGAGACGAGTCAGAATCCAATGATTGAGGGAGAACCTACGCGTTTCGAACCGAAAGTGGGTAGCCTGATGAATGACGGGTATCCTCGATGGAAGCGTGTGTTCTGGATGCTTCTTGCAGGCTTGTTGCTATTTATGGTCGGTAAGTCTATCTTGCCCGGGCTGTTAGAGGTAGGAAAAGAGGGGGTAGCCATTGTCCGAGTAGAAGGCCCTATTCTTGATTCCTATAAAACGGTTGAAGAACTGAAAGAGTTTGCAGATGATCCGTTGGTCAAGGCGATTGTGATCAGAATTGATAGCCCTGGTGGAGGAGTGGCGCCTTCACAAGAAATTTATAATGCCGTCAAGCGAGTCAGAAGAGAATACAATAAAACGGTAGTGGCCTCGATGGGGACGGTTGCAGCCTCTGGGGGCTATTACATTGCCGTCGCTACTGATAGGATTCTAGCAAACCCAGGGACGTTAACCGGAAGCATTGGCGTCATTATGCAGATGGCCAATTTTCAGGAATTATTAGAGAAAATTGGTGTAAAAAGCGTAGTAGTCAAAACTGGGAAGTTTAAAGATCTTGGTTCGCCGTTTCGTCCAATGGTGGAAGAGGAACGGCAATTGTTGGAATCCGTAATGAATGATACGCTGAGTCAATTTATTGAAGCGGTCGCAGATGGTCGGTCAATGGATGCTGCAGAAGTCGAACAGCTGGCCGATGGGCGAGTGTTTACAGGTCGACAAGCTAAATCAGTTTTGCTGGTCGATGAAATTGGAGATTTTCAGGATGCGATAAAGTTAGCCGGTGAGTTGGGCGGAATTGAAGGTACCCCTCGAGTGTTGGAGACCAAGAAACCATTTTCTTTTCGAGATTTCCTTGAAAATACGTTTTTAGGCAGCATTCATAGCTTGGCGCCTTCCCGGTTTTCGTCTCCATTGCTTTATCTATGGGTGGCGTAGTCAAGACAAGGAGGATTGGATGACAAAAGCGGATCTCATCGAGAAGTTGGCGGAAAA
This sequence comes from Nitrospirales bacterium, assembly GCA_041617575.1. Taxonomy (GTDB): domain Bacteria; phylum Nitrospirota; class Nitrospiria; order Nitrospirales; family UBA8639; genus Nitrospira_E. The sequence goes on from JBFJON010000354.1 coordinate 1,588, forward strand.
GGCTCCCCAATTAAGTCGACGACAGGCCGAGCTGGTGGTCAACACCATTTTTGATTCAATCCGGGATTCTCTGAAGCGTGGAGAAAAGACCGAAATTCGAGGCTTTGGGAGTTTTCGTCTCCGTCATCGACAAACAAAAGAGGGACGTAATCCCAAAACTGGAGAATCGGTTTCGGTTCCTGAAAAACGTATGCCCTTTTTTAAAGCGGGCAAAGAAATTAAAGAATTGCTTAATCCTGAAGAAAAAGCGGCGTCGTAACCCATGTCGACCTCTGATCCATCTCCGACAGTGCAAGACATTCCTTGGACTGAGGAAGCGCTGACTCGACTCGAGCGTGCTCCTAATTTCTTAAGGGGAATGGTCCGTCGGTTGGCTGATAAAAAAGCCAAAGAACTCGGTTATGCTGAGATCACGGTTGATATTTTGGAACAATTCAAAAACCAAATGATGGGTCAAATGGGTGGTGAAATGGGGATGTCTCAGGCAGCCGAAGATATGGCTGCAGGGAAGCTGCCTTGGACCGCCGAAGCCCGCAAACGATTAGAGTCCATTCCTGAATTCATGCGGGGCATGATTGCCACTATTGCCCAAGATGTGGCTAAGGAACGTGGCCATATGGAGGTCAATGTCGAATTATTTGAAAAGGTCGAAGCCTTAGGCGATCTGCAAGAGCAAGTGGGCCTTCCCTTAGAATGGACAGAAGAAGCGTTGGCGCTGTTGCAACAAAAAATAGAACATTCCCCGCCCATGGCAAAGGAATTTGTGTCAGATATGTTGAAACATGACGCCGAGGATCTTGCCCGTGAGCAGGGGGTTACCCGCATTGATGCGGAATCCTTACTCCGTCTTTGGGAAGCTCCGCAATCACGGGTGGCCTGGACGGACGAGGCGTGGAAACGTCTTCAGACCTCTCCCGATTTTGTCCGGAGCGGAATTCGGAAAGCTGCCGAGCGTCGGGCACGGAAGCTCGGACTTCAAGAAATTGATTCAGAACATTTGACGGTGTTTCGAAACGAAGCCATGATGAAAGCCGTCAAACGCATTAGAGCCTTTGGGTACAAAGAGCTGACGTTTGATGCCTTTGATGATGCCCTTGGTAAAGTCAAACGATTAAAGGGCAATGAACAAGCTGAACACCGCTTAGAAGAAATACGAGATTATATGAAAACCAAACCTGATGTCGGGGTGCTCGGCGAGGAACTGATGGGACGCTTCCGAAGCTATTTAAAAGGGGAGGGGAAATTATAAGACCCCATTTTCTCAACATTTTCCTCTCTCAACGTCGACTCGCTCTATCTTCTCTCGTTTTCTACTTTCTGGTCCATCGCCCCCTCCTTTGCTAATTGATCAACAATTTCGTTTTCTGGAATCCCTGAATGAGCTCTAACTTTGATCCAATGAATGGTGATGTCTGATGCTTTTACGGTTCGTGCATAGGATTGGGTAAAGGGCAATTTGGCCTGCCAGACTCCAGTTGCCCAGCTTTCCAAC
>JBFJON010000355.1:0-3076 GCA_041617575.1 Nitrospirales bacterium
AGTGGGGCTTCAAGGTCTTGAGCATCGTTTTCCACATGAACTCTCTGGTGGCCAACAACAACGTGTCGCCATTGCCCGTGCCCTTGCTCCCAAACCCCATATGCTTTTGCTGGATGAACCGTTCAGCAACTTGGATCCAGATATGACGATAAAAATGCGGAAGGAATTGTATCGAGTGCTTCGGCAAACGCAGACTACGGCTATCCTGGTCACTCATGACCATGAAGAAGCCTTTGCCATCGCTGATTACGTCGCGGTGATGCAAGATGGGGTCTTAGTGCAATGTGATACGCCTGAGGTTATTTATCAACATCCCTCCTGTTCATTCGTTGCGGAATTTATCGGGCAGGCCAATACCATTCCCGGAATCATCCACAATGGTCAAATTGAGACGGAAATCGGCACCTTTCCCAATCAGTCTGATTTTCACAGGGAAAGCCGTGTGTTGGTGATGATTCGTCCTAACGACATTCAATTCACTCCCTCCGAATCGGGGTCGGGGCGCATTGAAAGTCGTCAATTTCAAGGCTCACAAACTATGTATTCCATTCGCATGAAATCCGGCCAACTTATTCACTGCTGCATGTTGCCAATTCCCGTGTATAATATAGAGACATCTGTAATCGTACATGTCATGACATCTCATACCATTCTCTTTCCACAACCCGCTCTTTCGTAGAGTGAAAGGAGGTTTTCCACATGAGACCTAAACACGGCAGGCACTGTTTTCGGATTTTGCCAATCTGGGCCGGAGTGCTCAGCTTGGTCTTGGGATTTCCCCTACTAGCCTTGGCCAGCGGCTATGGTCATGGAGATGCTCACCATACCACCGGAAAAATATCGCCGCATGGGTCTGGCACGATGGGACATGGGAAAGGTTACCCTGGTGGAAGCATGCACGGTGGCTACGGTATGCACGGAAACATGGGTGAAGGAAGTCATGGTCCACACCAAAGTGCCTCAAAATTTATTGATCATATTTTAAAATTCAAAGACGGCATGGCCATTACCGACGAACAAGCAGCCAAGCTTCAAACCATCAAAACAGATTTTGAAAAAACCAAGATTAAAATGAAGGCTGACATGGAATTAACTAGTTTGGACTTGCATGATCTGTTGCGGGACGACAAAGGGGCGCTGAATGACGTGGAGGCAAAGTTAAAAAGCCTCTATGACAAACGAGCAGATTTATACCTTGCCTCAGTTAAATCGACCCGAGATGCCAAAGCGGTCTTAACTGATGAACAACGCGCTCGGATGAAAACCGTCCATGATCGTATCAACGCCTATAAAGGGAGCGACATGGGGGAAAAAGGCCACCCTCGTGGATACAAACACCACGGCAAAGATCAGAAAAGCTAAAACTTATTTTTCATCGATTGAAGACCTAGCGAAAAAGGGGGCGCAATAGCCCCCTTTTCATTTTTCCCACTACCCAGCCTGACTTGTTTTCAGGATTACCCGTTTACATTCGAAGGGCACGAAGGAGACGAGTATATCCACGAAATCGAAACGGCTCTTTTTGAATAGCCGCAAGATACTGCTTGCGAGCCTCAGCCCATTTACCCTGCCGTTCTTCGGATGCGCCTTTCAATAAGTAATAGCTACCCCATTCAAGATTGAGAGCACCCAGCTGTTCCCGGTTTAAAATCGGACGATTCTGTAGACATGTAAGAAAACGTTCCCGACTGCTTAGAGCGTTTTCTCGATGTGTACCCTCCTCAAAAGGGCTGTCCCAATGCCCATGGAACTGCTGAAATTTGTGCACCAAGACCCGATCAATACATTCAAATTTCGTTACCTCATACAACCGAAGTATTAAATCTGAATCTTCAGAAACCCATAAGTTCGGATCAAATCCCCCTATCCTTTCCAGCAGAGCTCGGGGCATGAGTATGGCCGACAACAAAGGGGCTTGCCCACCGGTAAAGGATTTATGAAGGGCATCACGGCTTTTCCCAGCTTTCGCATGCTGAATGACCCGCCCGGAAGGATCAATCACCTCATAATTGGAATGGACCAGCCCTGGTTGGGATTTTCCTCTTAGAATGGCAAGCTGGGCCTCTAGTTTTTCTGGAAACCAGATATCATCACAATCCAGAAATGCAATATTTTCCCCCGTGGCTGAATTGATACCTACATTCCTGGCCTGAGCTGGACCAGCGTTTTTCTGGTGGAGGCAGATAATTCCAGACGTCTTAGCAATTCGAGCAAGAACCGCATGGGTATCATCAGTCGAACCATCATCAACAATGATAATCTCAAATTCCTTACATGTTTGAGCCAACACACTGTCAACGGCTCGTGCAATAAAAGCAGCTCCATTAAAAACAGGAATTACGACACTCACAAGCGGTTTCTTAGGCATCATGAGATTGCGACTTTTTGGGATACTCTAAAAACTCTTTTGCCCCCATTTCATAACGCGACCCCGACACTATATCGTAGTTTTATGATTAGTTGATAATTCTGCTGAATTTCATAACAATAGGAGGATTTCAATTTACTTCCCAAAGAGAAAGGCTTCGTTTATGTCCTTACCCACGAAGCGCGCTGATCAAATAAACATTTAGAGAAGCTCGTTGACATTCCCCCAGAAAAAAGAGCGATGCTCATCAAACACCCAGACAGGCTCATTGAGATCGTGTTGAAAGATTTGAAGGCATGGGAAGATACGTTTCTAACGAATACCATTGAAAGATCAAATTAAATTATGCCTTTTTTTTAAGGGATATACTAAATGAACACGGTAGCCCTCTATATTACAGCGGCAATCGCAGAAATTGGCGGGTGTTTTGCGTTTTGGACCTGGCTACGGTTGGGACAGTCACCATTGTGGGGCATCGTGGGAACAGTAAGCCTTATTATCTTTGGCGTGTTGCTGACCCGCTCCGAAGTAGCTTTTGCGGGACGCGCCTACGCGGCCTACGGAGGGGTCTACATCGCGGCTTCTTTGTTATGGCTTCTCGTAATAGAAGGGGTGGTTCCCGATCGGTGGGATATTATTGGGGCGGGAATTTGCCTTGTGGGCGCGGCTTTAATCCTTTGGGGCCCACGACCTCTTATTCACTAAAAT
>JBFJON010000356.1:0-3065 GCA_041617575.1 Nitrospirales bacterium
ATGCTTTACTCACATCCAAGTCACCCATTGATGATTTTTTTGCAGCGGTCATGGTCAATGATTCTGATCCACGCATTCGGGAAAATCGGCTTTCCCTGTTAAGGTCTATTTACTGTCTTTTTCTGAGCGTTGCCGATTTTTCGTGCCTCCAATCCGCTGGGGTTGAGGTTGGATAGGGGCTCAGAATGGGAATGTGTGAGTCGAGGCCGAAAGACAAAGAACTCAAGATATGATGAATACCGAACGGCCTGTTCTTCAGAAATCTGATGATGCTCGACGGTTACAGCGATTTACCCACATTGTCACGATTGGTCTTATCCTTGGCTGCAATGTCTTCCTGTTTTTAGGATTATGGGTCAGTGGCGTGGATCTGGAGGCGGCGTTGGCCAAGCCGGAACTCTATAATCCTGCGAATGGGGCTTGCGTTGGGGTGCAGTGGACGAAGGTCAATGGGGCTGAGGGGTTGGTTAAAGTATGTACAGAATGGATCGATTTTTCCGATATATCAGGGCAAACTCATTCTTTGCCTCCGGGCCGGGCCTTGGCCATGGGGGCAGACGGCAATCTGTATTTTCCTGGCCAATCCACAGAAAATTACCGATTGATTGCGCTGATGATTTTTGCGATAGTGGTTATGGGGACAGGTATGTGGGCAAAACGCCGGCTAATTGCTAAATACCGGAGTCGTCTACAATCTTTTGACCATCAGTCAACATGAGTGTCGGGGTTACTCGTCAGCTGTGATACTACCACACCTCGTTTCACTAAGCCTCAACCAATCACAGATTCTATTCAAGCAATGGAGTAGCCAGTTAGGCTTATGGGCACCACCTTTGCAATGGGAGCCTCCTCTGTCTCAATTGCGATTTCCTAGCAACGTTTTCTCGTTGTCGACTATTCATTCTTCTCATTTCTATCCAAGGTTATTGGCCGGGTAAAGGAGAGCAGCAAGATGCAGCAGAAAAAATACGTCTATTTCTTCGGCGGAGGGAAAGCTGAAGGATCTGGGAATATGAAAGAACTCTTAGGCGGCAAGGGATCCGGGTTAGCGGAAATGACCAACTTGAAGATTTCCGTACCCTCCGGATTCACGATTACGACCGAGGCGTGCGTGGAATATTTCTATTCCAAAAAACGATACCCAGGCGGCATGTGGGACCAAGCGCTACGTGGGCTTCACAAGGTGGAACAAACGATGAAAGCGCGGTTGGGCGATCCGGATCATCCGTTGCTGGTTTCCGTGAGATCTGGCGCGCGTGCTTCGATGCCGGGCATGATGGACACGGTGTTGAATCTTGGTTTGAATCAGCAAACGGTCCAGGGGTTAGCCAAAAAGACTAACAATCAACGGTTTGCTGTTGATGCCTACCGACGCTTTATCACGATGTTTGCGAGTGTGGTGATGGGCATGTCTCGGGAAAGCTTTGAGAAAGCCCTAGATGCAGTAAAGGAGACTGAAGGGGCCAAGCATGATACGGATTTATCTGGGGAAGCCTTGAGCAGTTTGGTCGATCAGTATTTAGCGCTAGTTAAAACGGAAACCGGTAGTGACTTTCCACAAGATCCCTTCGAGCAACTGCGAATGTCCATTAATGCCGTGTTTGATTCCTGGTTTGGTGACCGGGCGGTGACGTATCGGCGGCTCTACGATATTCCGGATGAATGGGGGACCGCCGTCAATGTGCAGTCCATGGTTTTTGGAAATATGGGTAACACGAGTGGAACGGGGGTGGCCTTTACCCGAAATCCAGCCAATGGGATGCCTATATTTTTTGGGGAATGTTTGTTGAATGCCCAAGGTGAAGATGTCGTGGCGGGAATTCGGACACCCCTGCCTGTGGGCTCCCTAAGCGAGACGTTGCCAAGTGCTTACAACGACCTCATTAAAACCCAGCGTATTCTCGAGAAGCATTATCGGGATATGCTAGATCTGGAATTCACGATTCAAGAAGGCAAGCTGTATATGTTGCAAACCCGGGTAGGGAAGCGCACCGGGATTGCCGCCGTCCGAATTGCCGTTGATATGGTCCGACAGGGGCTCATTGACAGGCGAGAAGCCGTCAAACGTGTCGCCCCAGAGCAACTCTCCCAGTACCTCTATCCCATTTTTGAAAGCAGCGATGAGGATAAATTTCAAGCGGTTGGCAAAGGTCTTCCTGCAGGTCCAGGGGCTGCAGCAGGGCGGATCGCCCTGACTGCAGACCGTGCGGTGGAACTCAAAGCGAAAGGCGAACGCGCTGTCTTGGTGCGTCATGAGACCAGTCCAGACGATATTCACGGCATGCATGCAGCGGAAGGTTTTTTAACGGCTAAAGGTGGTATGACTTCTCATGCAGCCGTGGTGGCAAGGCAGATGGGAAAAGTCTGTATTGCCGGCTGCGATGAGGTAGATGTGTTGCCAGATGGCAAAGTCCAATTTGGAAATCTGGTGTTGGCCGAAGGGGAGTATATTTCTTTGAATGGGTTCACGGGAAAAGTCTATGTGGGAGATATTCCAGTGGTGGATTCGGAAGTGATCCAAGTCATACAAGGCCGTATGGATCCCAAACAGTCCGAAAAGTATCGGTATTTCTCGACGATCTTAAAGTGGGCAGATGCGTTTCGAGTGTTGCGTATACGATCCAATGCGGATATACCAGACCAAGCACAAATCGCTCGGGGCTTTGGCGCTGAAGGTATCGGCCTTTGCCGTACGGAGCATATGTTTTTTGCGGAAGATCGTGTGTCGATCATGCAGCAAATGATTCTGGCCTCGTCTCGCGAGGAACGCGAATTATATTTAATGCAATTACTCCCTTTGCAACGAAAAGATTTTATCGGGCTTTATCGGGAGATGAAGGGATTTCCGGTGACCATTCGATTGCTGGATCCGCCCTTACATGAATTTTTGCCCAAGCGAGAGCATTTGTTGGTGGAATTGACCAAGCTTGAGCTGACCAATGGCGATTCTGAGGTTATCAAAGAGAAGCAAAAAATTTTAGATCGTGTTGAAGAGCTGCATGAGTTCAATCCAATGCTGGGTCTTCGGGGCTGTCGCTTAGGCATCACAATGCCCGAGATTACCC
>JBFJON010000357.1:0-3059 GCA_041617575.1 Nitrospirales bacterium
GTATAGCCTTTCCTGCCACTACTTGCACCACTGAGCAAAGATGTCTGCCCAGCGCAATGGCGAAAAGACGTATCGTTGAAGGAATCTTGGCATAGTCAATGTTTCAGAACGGCCACCCATAGTAAACAATTAGTCAGGGTTACGAAATTGGGAAACCGAATGGGTCACTACTGCAAGGACATAGTAGAAAGTTTAGCGGACAGGTGCCATTACTAAGAACATAGGCTGCAAGCCTTTCTTGGCTAACCCATACAACAGCAGAGTGAGCGGAAATTACACGAGACTAGTAATGATTTATGGCGCCCCTTCTCCCCAAACACATGCCACCGGATAACGTTTCGAAGGAGAGTGATAACCCCGTTCTGGAGTCCATGAATCACCAACTGCGGGAATGCTTAAGGCTTCGAACTCCTTGAGAGAGATCCAGGAATTTGACTCGATCAAGTAATTAATTTCTAACCAGTGCTGAAAGTAGAATTTGAATTTGCCTTTGTGGAATATTTCATAGAAATCCGCTCTTAGATACCCCCGGCTTGATGGGGGAACATCAAACGCCCATAACTCGAGCAACCACAATTTCCATCTGTTAATGTCAATAAGACAAACAGAAGCTCAATACGGATAACAATGGGCCTCAGAAAAGTTTGTTGATCAAGGCAATGATATTCTATACATTATTGGCTCTTTCCATACTCATCCAACCAACGCGCAGTGTGAAACTTTTTACTATAGATCACGAGATAAACCATATCAGTTAGGCTTCGAAAATTTAAAAAAACAATCTCACATTACCGCTATCCAATCCCACACGCATGAGCAAGACATCTCAGCATTTAAATAACTTTTTATCATCCTTCCGAATACTCCAACCAGAAACTTTTGGACGTATCGACTACGTCATCATATTGATTCACCTCTTGTCTTTTACTTTCCTGACAGCGTCAGTCTTTAAGGTAAACGAAACTGCACTTTTCCTACGATTTGATGGGTTATTCCATTTAGAAGAAGCAGCCAATCAGTTCTACTGGAGAGGCCCAACCTCTACACTCAACATGAACTTCTTAAAGGCCAATGGTGAGTTAGCATCTCCAAATTCTTTTCTCATGAACCCTGCCATGGTGATTGCACAATGGGCCGGTCAGGGAACACTGATCCCGTGGGTCGCCGGAACTGTGGCAGCAATCTTTTTTTTCTTAAGTGCCATAGTTGTCGGTCTTTGTGCAGGATTCTCTAGGTCAATAGCTTTGGGAGGTGCTTGGCTGTCCTGTTTACTGACTCTTCCATTCTTTATTCCAACCCTGACATATATACGGTTATGGGGAAACTTGGTGTGGCTTCCCGGCATAGCCTGCTTATTGTTGTCTCTTGGTTGCTTAATGCAGCTTGGCAGATTAGGACGCTTGGGGGCATTGCTTTTAAGTATGTGTGCATTCGCATTACTAGCCTACACGGCTGCCTGGGCCCCAATGGTCTTTGCGATAGGAAGTCCTGTGGTAGCCGCCTTTTTTCTAGTATCTATTTTCATGGCTTCCAACCGAAGGGAGCGTCAACAAACCCTATTTTGGGGAATGGGTATCCTTATAGCCCTTGCACCATTCTTGGCCTTTGTGTTGGAACTACATGCCTTTTCAAAGGTTACATTCTTTAGAAATGATATGTACACCTTGCCTATGACTATTCGAGATGTATCCTTTTTTCTCCATATTTTTGAAGAAGCGGGCATTTTTGGTGTAATAACCTTCATTGGCGCAATTTCCGCGGCTATATCGGTCGCCATATTCTCTACTGATATCATCAAGCGATTCACAATTGGTTACCTCTTTTTTATATTTGGACTCATCAGCATAGCTTTGATCGTCGCAAATACTTCTGCTGAATGGTGGGGCCCCCCTCTGGCCTACATTGACATGGTCGCACTTCCTATTCATGGACTGTATATAGCTATATTAATTCGTTCACTGTTGCAATTGATTCCTTACGAGTCGTTTTTGCCAGTAAGACGTCTTCCCAATGCGTACAAAATACTATCGTCATTTCAACGCAGCATTTTTTTCAGTGCAAGTTGCGCAATTATTCCATGGGTCACACTAGTTATCGCTATTGAACGGGCAGGGGGGCCATCTTTCCTTAAGCATGGTCCATGGCCTTGGCCAATGAAAGAAACACCACTTGTAGCTCTCTTAAAACGCGAAATCGGTTTGTATGAGGGTAGGCCATTCCGTGGCCGCGTGGTTAACCTGGCAGGGGACCACGGAGCCTATCCTCCATTTCTTAATCAACACATGTTTGACCACGGGCTAATCCACAGCACTGGCAACGACCACCGCAACATTGGCTTGTGGTCTCATCACATACCTACACTGACTACCGCAACCCAATTCACCAGTCCATTTTTTCATTTGATCTTGACCAGATTTTTGAACAAACCTAGAACTCGCTCTTTTATAGCCCATGAGGCCGCAACCCAATTCAACCATCAGTGGTTGGCAAGCTTGGGAACGCGATTGGTTATTCACGACGAAATGACCGCTGAAGATGCGACTTTACGAGATCGCTTTGAAATGGGAGGGCACACTCTCTTCCTATACGAAATCAACGAACCAAATCTTGGCACGTATACACCAACCACGATACACGTTGCCAAGGACGCAAGATCGGCGCTGGAGGTTATGGCGGGAAAAAATATAGATTTTCAACGGGAAGCCATCACACACAGCCACATTCCCGTCGATCTCGTCGAAGGGTTATCAAATGGCCTCCAAGTTTTCAGGGATGCTTTAAAGGTCGAAGCGACAAGCTCCGGGAGCTCTCTTCTCGTATTACCTGTTGAGTATAGCCATTGCCTTGTCATTGATTTCAACACTCCTCATCCAGAGTTCCTTAAAGTCTTGCGGACCAATCTTAACCAAACAGGTATTCTTTTTCGAAAAACTGTCAGCGGTTATATTCGGATGCGTTTGGGAGTATTCTCAAATCTAGGATGTCGATTTGATGATCTTCGGGATGCACAAAGGCTAGAACTTCAAGCGACAGCTGATTGGTGGCCCTAAAAGTGAAGA
>JBFJON010000358.1:0-3056 GCA_041617575.1 Nitrospirales bacterium
CAGCATCGGCTCTTGAAGACCTTACGGGTCATCAACAAAATTATGGGCAACCGCCAGATCGTTCTTACTCGAGAACTCACCAAACTCAATGAGGAAATTTTGCGCGGGTACGTTGTAGATATGTGTCAAACTCTAGAGGGAAAAACGATCAAAGGGGAAATCACCTTATTAATTCAGGGACAGCCTCAAAGGAAAAGAAAGCAGACCTCCTTCTCCCAATCCATTACAAATCTTCCTTTTGAATAACTATTTTATAATAGCCGCCAACTTTTTCTTGGGTCAGCACCTGATGCCCTTCATTCTTAATACTTTTTGGAACATTCTGAATCGGTTCACCATCGTCTAATAACACGACTAATTGTGAGCCTATTTCCAATGTTTCTAATTTAAGTTTGGTTTTTACAAAATTGTAAGGACAGATAACCCCCCGTAGATCTAACTCTTCCATTTCTATTTGAACGAGACTTTTATTTAATAAATAACGCTCTGTATCGAACATCTGACGCCCATAACAAAAGGGCGTGCTGGCTTTTCAACCAGCACGCCCTTTTTGTTGACTCACCTTCCTTTACCTAATTCGCTTACTGAACGGTACCTTTGTTGAAATTATCCCGCTTATCACCATAATCAGTGGCAATCGTTTTATCCGTCCGTTCATTGACTGTGTCTGGTTGAGGCGCACATTGCCAGCAAGGAGCGGCACCCGTCACAACACCAACATCACTGACGATTCCTGAACTCAAAGCGCCATGCTGAACACCACCCTCAGGAACGCCGGTGTAGCCAGCGGTTCTGGTGTTAATCCCACGATATTTGTAAGGATTGGGACGTTGGCCTAAACCACCACCAAAGTCCTGATTATCAGACCCACCTAATAATTGGCTACCGTCTAAGACATACACCGCCCGAACCATTTTTCGACCCGTCGAAAACTTTTGAGCATCTGTAGTTTCCTGCACAGCTTGAACCGAAACATAATCTCCTTTACTAATCGCTTTGAGGTTTTCCATGTTGGTGTCTTGGTCAAACCACAAGGTCTGCAAATTTAATGATCCTGTAAGGCTCTGCCGTTCGTCATGGGAACTCCCCCCCATGTCGAGGTATAATTTCCCGGCAGGAATGTCGATAGCCACCACTTCACCTTGGACGGTTTCTGGCGCTGAGAGATACCGCAACATATCATCCTGGTCCATCACCCGCGATCTGTCTCCGACACCCTGTGAATCACCGACTCCAGTGCCATACCCTACATGCTGAGGCGCACGCTCTTGCGCAAACGCCACACTCACCGAACCTGCTAGAATAAATGCTAATCCGAAATACCCTACCTTCCGCATGTGGCTCCTCCTTGGAAGTGTGAGTGAATAATCAAAAAAACGAACTAAAATATTGGGACTTTTTATTTCTTGATCGGGGCACAGACTATAGTCAAGGTGAAGGGCCCTGTCAAGTCAATTTTGCCGTTGAAGCCGTTACACAAAATCGCGAGTTTACGCCTAAGTGAAAAAACTTATTTTCGAAAATTCCTAATGGTGCCCGGAGGGAGGGTCGAACTCCCACTCTCGTTAAAGAACCGGATTTTGAGTCCGGCGCGTCTGCCAGTTCCGCCATCCGGGCAATTATGAAACCAAACATGACCCTTGCTGAAGCGATTTCTACCATGAACCTCTGAGTAGGTCAAACAAGACATAATGGGATGCTGGATAGCAACTTAAGGCTTTATTCCTGTATTAACCAATTGCCACCAAAGCTAATTTTTCACCCCACTTTCGCAAGAGAGTTTCTCTAAGCATCTGATGTTCGGGAAAGCATAAATCCGGATCACGATGCAGTAGGTCCCCGGCTACTTGCCTGGCCTTGGCTAAAAGAGACACATCCCGCGCCAAATCCGCGATTCGGAACGCGATCTCTCCCCATTGCTTCACTCCCAAAACCTGTCCGGGCCCGCGAATCTTCAAATCTTCTTCGGCCAACGCGAAACCATCGTCACAGTGGGCAAATACGGCCAGCCGCCGCTTGGCGGTGGCTTGAGATATCTCAGCCGGAGGAGAAATACTTCCCAGCGTCTGACGAACGCCTTGAGACGTTTCAACAGTCAAGGGCATTTGCTGCATGCGAGGGGGAATCCTCCCTAATGAATGAATCAACAAACAATGGCCTTGGTGCAGTCCACGACCGACCCTGCCCCGTAATTGATGGAGCTGTGCCAGACCAAAACGTTCAGCATGTTCAATAAGCATCACCGTGGCATTATGAACATCTAATCCCACTTCGACGACCGTCGTGGCCACTAATAGATCAATCTCTTTCTGTTGGAATTGCGCCATCACCGATTGTTTTTCGCGAGACGGAAGACGCCCATGCAACAACCCCACACGAAACGGGGCAAATTGTTCCCGCAATAGATCTGCCGCTTCAATGGCAGCCTGCAAGTCCACTTTTTCTGATGGCTCCACTAGAGGATAGACCACATAGGCTTGCCGCCCTGACTCTAATTCCTTCTGCAAAACTTGATGAGCTAGTGTTCGATTCTTTGCCTCAAACAACTTCGTCTGCACGGATTTTTTCCCAGGAGGAAATTCATCTATGACAGAAACATCCAAATCCCCGTACCACGTCATCGCTAAGGTTCGGGGAATAGGCGTCGCCGTCATCACTAAGACGTCCGGTTGCCAGGGAGCTTTTTCTCGCAGGGCGGCCCGTTGCAGTACACCGAATTTATGTTGCTCATCCACAATGACTAAACCTAATTTGGAAAATTGGACATCAGGTTGTAATAAGGCATGAGTGCCCACCACCATGTGCACGTTTCCTGAATGGATGTCTGCAAGAATCTCGGCCCGCTCACGTCCGGCCTGGCCTCCCTTCAACAGGACGCATGAGATGTTGAGCGCCTCGAATAGTGGCTTTAAGGACCAATAATGTTGCTCACTCAACACTTCGGTCGGCGCCATCAAGGCGGCTTGATAGCCAGAGCCACAGGCCATCACCATGGCATGAAGCGCGACAACGGTCTTGCCACAGCCCACATCACCCTGAAGCAATCGATTCATACA
>JBFJON010000359.1:0-3055 GCA_041617575.1 Nitrospirales bacterium
AGCAAGTAATTCCGTCTCGACGTCAAGCAACCCTAAGCCCGTCGACGAACCACCCGTCTCTACATGTTTTGGGTCATCAATCTTGTTCCCTAACATCTGGAATCCCCCACATATCCCCATCATTTCACCGCCCTCTCGGACATGTGTAATGAGTGCCTCATCAAATCCCTTATTCCGAAGATAGCCTAAATCTTCAATAGTTGTTTTACTCCCCGGCAGGATAATGATATCCGCCCCATGAAGTTCTTTGGGAGAAGCCACATAGCGAAGGGCTACATCAGGTTCCGCGACAAGTTGATTAAAATCCGTAAAGTTGCTCATATGAGGCAGTAACACCACCGCCACATTCACCGTCTCTGTTTCAAAAGGCGTCATTCGAAATCGCTCAATGGCCACACTGTCTTCCTGATCCAATTCCAAATTCCTCAGATAGGGCAACACGCCTAACACTGGCACACCCGTACGTTCTTCTAAGATCTTGACACCATCATCAAACAAGGTGAGGTCACCTCGAAATTTATTAATAACCACCCCAATCACCCGTTGCCGTTCTTTGGGAGCCAACAGATCCATCGTCCCGATCACCTGGGCAAACACGCCACCTCGATCAATATCCGCTACGAGGATCACCGCCGCATTGGCCATCTCGACCACTGGCCAATTCACAATATCGCGATCCCGAAGATTCATCTCGGCCGCACTCCCCGCTCCTTCAATCACAATCACCTCATAAATCTTGGCAAGTTCTTCATAACTTTTTTTCACCAAATCCCATAACACCGCTTTTTTCGTAAAATATTCTCGAGCTTCCTGCCTCCCCCACACCTTCCCCTGCACAATGACTTGGGTCTGACAATCCGTCTCGGGCTTGAGAAGTATTGGATTCATCACGACATTTGGAGTGACCCCGCAGGCTTGAGCTTGCAGCACCTGCGCACGGCCCATCTCTCCACCGTCAGGGGTCACAAAGGAATTTAATGACATATTTTGCGCTTTAAACGGCGCGACATTTTTTCCTGCGCGGTAAAGCAGGCGACAGACACCAGCCGCCACCAAACTCTTCCCCACATCAGAACCCGTGCCCAAAACGGCTACGGAACTGGCTCGTGTACTATGAGGAGTCTCACCCATCGCCAGACCCAACAATCATGAACTATTCGTATTCCTAGAGTCCGCTGTATACTGTCAGAGGGAAGGAGAATATGGTACATTCATTCACTTAGTAAATGCTAACCACAATCATGGCGGAAACATGAACACATACCAATCTTTTTTTCGCATCCTGTTGTTTTGTCTTGCGGTCCTTGTGGGCTGGTCTCTCACGCTACTCCCCCTGACCGCAGCCGAAACTGTAGCCAAGACACAGCCAGGAACATTGAAAAACGTACTACAGAAAGGGACGTTACGGGTGGGGGTCTCGTTATTCACTCCCTGGACCATCAAACAGCCGGACGGCAAGTTGGTGGGTTATGAAATTGACGTGGCCAAGCAGCTGGCCAAGGATCTCGGAGTAAAACCAGAGTTTCATGTGTTGGACTGGGAGAAAATTATTCCGGCCCTCCTGAACCGGAAAATTGACATCATCATTGCTGGCATCGTGATTACTCCCAAACGAGCCCTCAAAGTGAACTTTAGCCAGCCCTATGATTCGTCGGGTATCGGCTTGGCCACCAACATTTCCTTAACAAAAACCTTTACGGGCCCCAAGGATCTCAATAGACCAGACGTCATCATTGCCTCGGTGACCGCGACCATCTCAGAAGATCTGACCCGGCGGGTCTTTCCCAAGGCCACACTGAAAACCTTCTCCACCAGTCAAGAAGCCATACAAGCAGTTACAAACGGAAAAGTACATGGATACGTGGAACACAAGCCCATCACAACCTTTGCCGTCCTGGAAAACCCCGATAAGGTCGATGAACCTCTGTCGAAACCCCTGCTCGAAACCAAAGCCGGTTTTGCCGTCAACAAGGGGGATCCCGATTTTATTAACTTTCTCAACGCGTGGATTATCAGTCACCAAGCTGACACCTGGCTCGCTTCCGCACACAAGTATTGGTTCGATTCCTTAGACTGGCAGAAAGAGACTGGGAAGGTCCCATGACCACCATGCTTCAGCCCGAATGGGGCATTCCAGATGCATTCTGGAGATGGACCCTTTTGGCAATTATACCGGCCATCTTGGCCGCAGGTGCCATGGAAAAATCGCCACCCAGCCTAGTGCTGCCAGACGAACAATCGTATAGAACGCCACTTTCGGATGCCCTCCTTGAATCATCAGATTGGAGAACGCCCGCACAACCCGAAGCTGATTGGCGTCAACCCCGTTCTCCCGACTTAGGCTGGCGTACGGAGCCCAGCCCACAACCCGAACAGTCCCGCTCAAGAAAAAAGATAGACCTCTTTCCCCGTTACCAATCTGGGAACCCTAGTGATTTCGACCATATTAACCGTGATGAAAAACCACAAATCAAAGTGTTTGAATTCGGTTCATAAAGTGACGTCCAAAACCATCACCAGAAGAGGTCCAACAGGCCACTGGTAGAAAGCACAGAATATACTAGGGATGCCCATGAGCAGCACACGAAAGGCTTCAATTCAACAAGGCTACGCCTCTATCTCGCCCGTTCCCACGCAAGTCGTGTCCAACGAAGAATTTATTCCGCCACCCCAAACCTTCAAACAAGCTCAGGTGGAATGGCTGATTGACAGGGCAAGTGAACGCTTAAGCAGTAAGCTCGGAATCAATCGTCGGGAATTCTTGAAAACCACCGGAGGAATGGCCCTGGCTTTTCTAGCCATGAACCAGGTGTTCGGCAAATTCTTTGACGTGCTGGATGTTGAAGCTGCAGAGCCTCAAGCGGTTCAGGCACGCAAAGAGGACATCCCCTTCATATTCGATGTGCAGACCCATTACGTCAGTTCATCATTCGACCAGCCAGGCTGGAAGGAAGGCCTCTTAGGTTTGCGCCGCCGCGCCAAAGAGATGGGCGTCAATCCCAAACTATCCGGCGACAGCGGCACGATGGCTGATTTGAGTTGGGAAAACTTCATC
>JBFJON010000360.1:0-3047 GCA_041617575.1 Nitrospirales bacterium
ATGTTTTCCCAACAAAAAACCCGCCGGTATCGGAGAGCCATGTGACTACGATGACAAAAAAGACCAATGCCACTCCATTTTCAAGGTTTCTCAAAAGGATATAATGACTCAATAGCAGTCCGACATATAAAACGCCAAAGATGTAGCCTGCCCAGGCAGGAAGACGGAGTTTGACGACTATCGGCGAAATAAAAAACCCTGCCATGATGATGGACAAGATACCGAGCAAACCCACAATCAATATTTCAGGAACCCCCTCATGCACCACAACAAGGACGAGGGCTAAGAGTAAACATGAAAAGCCTTTGGTGCGTATCGAACTCGTGTCCGGGAAGTACAGCGACAAAAATTCCCAAAACGCAAATAGCGCGACCGTGCCAATTAATAGAGAAAAGAGCCAGGGAGGGGAGTAGCGAATGCCCACAAAAAGCAAAGGCACAAATACGAGGGCAGAATAGAGGCGTCGGGGGTCCATGGTTGTGGCTGAAAAAACAGACGGGTTAGGAGATGGGGGAGACGGTTGGTCCCGGTTGTGGGAATCCACGAACTATTATGCAGAAACAGTTTGACCGACCCGGCCAAACCGCCGCTCACGTTTTTGGTAGTCCAGGAGGGCCAGCAGTGTTTCGGAGCGACGAAAATCAGGCCAGAGAGTTCGCGTGAAATAGAGTTCAGTATAGGCAATTTGCCAAGGGAGAAAATTGCTAATACGGGCTTCTCCGGATGTACGAATGAGTAAATCGGGATCTGGCATTCCCCAGGTGGTGAGGTGTTTTTCGAACAGGGCTTCATCAATTTGCTCAGGAGAAAGGGAGCCCATCTGTACCTCAAGGGCCAATTGTTGAACAGCGTCGATGATCTCGGCTCGTCCACCATAACTTAGTGCCACGGCCAGAGTCCGTGTCGTATATTGGCGAGTTTCCTCGGCCACTTCTGACGCTAGTGTCTGTACAGAAGAAGGGAGCTGTTCCAATCGTCCGATTGGGAGGAAACGTACATTTCGATCGTGAAAACTTTGACGTTCCTTGGACAGGTACTGCTCTAATAAACCCATGAGCAAACGAATTTCTGAATCAGGGCGATTCCAATTTTCCTGCGAAAACGCATAGATGGTAAGATAGGGAATATTCAGTTCATAGCCAATGTCCATGACATCCTGAAGAGCCGCAAGCCCTTCCTTATGTCCGGCAATACGTGGCAGGCCGCGTTGGGCTGCCCATCGGCCGTTGCCATCCATTATAATGGCGATATGTTGAGGAAGGGCACCAAGGTCAAGCTTGTCCCGTAATTCTTCCTCGGCAACGTGTCTGGTTTCTATTGCTTGAAATTCATCCATGACTAATGCTGATGGTTGTGGCAAGAGCCGGAGTCAGCGGGTGGCTCCAATACAAAATCTTCACAAACAAAGAAAAGTGCGAACAAATTTTAGTCTAATAATGAAACAGATTCTTGTCAAATTTCATCAGTCTGATTAACACAGATACTGAAAATTGCGCCCACTTAGGAGATGGGCTATACTGCGTTTCCTCCTTCATACAACCCCAATAACTCTAGGCCACCTTATGATTCCCAGCCTTTCAGATTTTGCTCTTCAGGAGCAGGACATTCTTCAGGCCCTGAATAAGGCCAAGGCACGGGATGTGGACTATGCCGATATGTACCTGGAGTCATCTGTCACGGACTCGGTTTCAATGGAAGAAAGTTTGGTCAAGCGGGCCGTCAAAAGTGTGGTTCAAGGTGCCGGCATTCGGGCTGTAGCGGGAGAACGCACTGGATTTGCCTATTCGGATGATCTTTCCGTTCGGGATTTAGAGCAGGCTGCAGAAACAGCCAGATACATCGCAGAGTCGCCACAGGGTGACAACCCGGTAGCTGTGACACATCGAACGGGGCCTTCCCAGAATCTCTATCCGCTCTTACAACCTTTGACCGATATCACAACGGAAGCTCGGGTAGAGCTCTTAAATCAAATTAACCTTGAAGCTCGACGATATGACCCCCGCATTGCCAAAGTCATGGCGTCCTTTAACACGGAACAAAAAATCTTCCTGGTGATGAACTCGGATGGTCAACTGGTTGGTGATGTGCAGCCCCTGGCCCGTCTTCAAGTGACGTGTATCGCCGAAGATGGCGCGAATCGCCAAGTTGGAAGTTATGGGGGTGGGGGCCGTGTAGGATTTTCTTTCTTTGTGGAAAAGGGGCGGGCGTTGGAATTTGCCCGTGAAGCTGCACGGCAAGCGATCGTCAACTTAGATGCCGTCGATGCTCCAGCTGGGACCATGCCGGTTGTGTTAGGGGGAGGCTGGCCAGGGATTTTGCTTCATGAGGCGATTGGCCATGGCTTGGAAGCGGATTTCAATCGCAGAAAAACCTCAGCCTTTAGCGACTTAATTGGTCAGCCAGTGGCTTCTGAATTATGTACGATAGTCGATGATGGAACACTGCCATTCCGTCGTGGTTCTATGAATATTGATGATGAAGGGACGCCGACCTCACGAACGATGCTCATTGAAAAGGGTATTTTGCGGGGGTATATCACCGATCGGCTCAATGCGCGTTTGATGGGTATTCCTCTCACCGGCAATGGGCGTCGTGAAGATTTTCGAAGCATTGTCCTGCCTCGCATGACCAATACATTCATGCTCGCTGGAGAGTCGAATCCGGAAGACATCATTCGTTCGGTCAAAAAGGGCCTCTATGCGGCATCGTTTGGTGGCGGGCAGGTGGATATCACGAGCGGAAAATTTGTCTTTTCAGCCAGTGAGGCCTATCTCATCGAAGATGGGCAGATCACCAGACCGGTGAAGGGAGCGACCTTAATAGGGAATGGCCCTGACGTGCTGAAAAAGGTCTCGATGGTTGGACATGATATGAAACTCGATGAAGGCATCGGCACATGTGGAAAAGATGGCCAATCTGTTCCGGTTGGTGTAGGGCTTCCGACGATAAAAGTGGATGAGATGACCGTTGGCGGAACGGCCATGACCTGATGTTTAATCCTCCCGTTTTGTTTTCCCCTATTGGACGATGACGAATCTACCCACCAC